>JAAZID010000106.1 GCA_012510295.1 Methanomicrobiales archaeon
ATCGAGAACCCCCTGCCCGATGACCTCCTGCACGGCCCCCCGCCCGATACGCCGGGTATCGACGACGAGCATCCGCTCCGCGAGGTCGGGAGCGTGCTTCCTCACGTAGTCCGCAAACTCCTCCTTCACAAACCCCGGCCCCGCCACGACCAGGGGGCCGGTGACCATGTTGAGCACCTCAAGCGTTTTTTCGAAGAGCACCGACCGGGTGCCGGTATCCGCACCCTTGCTGCTCCCGGCGGTGATGGTCGCCACCCACTCCGGGCCGAACTGGCGCAGCCGGTAGACCTGACCCTCCCCCTCCTCGATACTCGCGACGTGGACCACGCCGTAGGCCGAGGCATCGATGGCCCGCTTCAGGCGCCCGCAGTCAAACGACCGCCACCGCTTTATCACCGATATCTCGTACCCGGGCTCGACGTTGAGGGTGTGGTGCGAACTCACATCCACACCGCTCTCGATGACGCCGGCGATCCGGAGCCGGTTCGTGTGCTGGTGAAACTCCACCTTCTCGACCCGGATGCCGAGCCTGATCGGCCGCTTCTCCACCTTCTCCGGCCGGAGCTTATCGGTAGCCGCCTCAACGCTCCGGAACGTCGTCGCAAAGACGAGATCCCCCGGCCCGACCAGGTGAGAGAGGTGCCAGAGGTCGTCGAGCGTCTCGGGAAAGAGCCGTATCTCGCCGAATTGTTTCTTGAACTCCAGAACCTCTGCCTTCATGGTTCCACGATATCAGAGCCCCCGGGCGGGACGAACGCCGCGACCGCCTCGGTGTTCAGCGCACCCTTAAGCCCCTTCCACTCATCCTCGGGGAGCTTCTCCCGGAGCGCACGGATCACCTTCCTCGCTGTATCGTTCGGCTCGTACTGCCCGGGCTGGAGGGTCACCCACGCCTTCGCCCGCCCGGTGACGGCCGAGGGCGGGCCGCCGATGACGGCGACCACGGGCGCCACCTGGAGGCCGATCGCAACACCGACGGGCGTGTTCCTGAAGTACTGCCGCTCCCCCCGGACGATGAACGACCCCCGGGCCACGTACTCACCCGACTCAGCCGTCTTGCTCACCTGGTCCGGGCGTGCCGCGTAGACATCGGCCGAGAAGTGGCCGGCCTTCCAGGCGTTTGAATAGGATGCGGCGAACGCCGCGGCCTCATCCAGGTGCTCGGTGGCACCCTTCACGATGACGACGCTCCCACCGTGGACATCGGCGTGGATGAAGAGATCCCCGCCCTCCATGTACTTCTTGACGAGCTCCTCGTTCTGGGAAGCATCCCGGCCGCCGATGACAAGAACGCCGTCCGACGTCATAAACCACCGGAACCGGTGGTACCACCGCTTCTTCTGGAGGACGAGTCGTTCCTTTTGCCGGGGCTTTGGCGTGATCATCCGCTCCATGGCAGCATGGGCGCCGGTCTTCTTCTTCTTGAACTTCTTGATCTGGTCGTAGTAGCGGCCGATGTTCTGCTCGATCGTCTCGTGGACGAATACCTTCACCCGCTCCCCGGAGAGATCGACCTCCACCGCTGCCTCCGCCGGGTGGACAGCGCGGACCATCCTCGCGGCCGCGTTATCGCGGTTCGCCTTCAGGATCTCCTCGATCTCCTGCCACGACCGAATCCGGCTCGCCGCATCGAGCGCCTCTATGACCCCGGTGACGGCCGGGTAGTTCTCGTAGAGCACCTCCACGACCCGCTCGTAGCGCTTGATCTTCTTCTCAAAACCACGAATGGCGTCCGCCTGGCGCTGGCGGATCACCTCCTCCCGGGAGAGCCGGGGCTTTGTGCCTGAACCCTCCTTTTTCTCACCCTCCACCTTCGGGTAGAAGGCATCCAGGGCCTCGCTGAAGGTCTCGAACCGTTCGCGGACCTCATCGCCGGCGAGCACCACCGGCCAGCACCCGGAGCTCGTGATCACGGGGTCCCGGCGCTGCCCGACATCGGCCATCAGCCGGTCAAAAGCATCCCGTACGGCCTCCGCATCCACATCCGCGGCTGCGGCGCTCTTATCGACGCCCGCCATACGGCAGACCTCCTCGGCATACGCACCGCCGAGCATGCACCCGACGGCAAGCGTCCTGACGATATCGCGGTCTGAGTCGGCGAGCAACCCCCGGAACTCATCGGGCGAGAGCGCCGAACAGTCCGTCCCCGAAAAGGCGTAGACCGCGCCCGGAACCACATCCCGGTCCTTGAACCGGTGGTGCCAGAGGGGTTTTATGATCGTGTAGTCCTCGTTGCAGAGGATGGCGTTCCCCTCATCGAAGACCTCGAATATGAGGTGGTAGGTCGTATCCCTCTTCCCGATATCGATACTCATGGTCCGCTCGATCCCGAGCTGGCGGATACCGAGCACCCGGCCCCCATCGAGGTGCTTCCGGAGCAGCATCGCAAAACCCGGCGGATGCTTCGGGGGTTCTGGGAACTCCGCGATGAAGTGGGCGCGCCGTCCCGTCTCCACGAGGAAGAGGTACTTCGCCCGATCCTCCCCGTTTAACCTGATACCGAGGGTCTTTGCATCGAACTGATAGATCTTTCCGACCCAGAGCGGGAGGCGATCGGCCGCCTCCGCTACCAACGCCCGAAGATCGACCCCGCTCATACCCTGTAGTGTCGCCATTGATTCTGGAGTATATATCGAACCGGTACCTAAAGAATGGTACTACCGGCGGGAGAAGCTCAGGGTCTGCCGGGATCGGGGAACACCTTGCCATAGGAGAGACCCATGCCCGAAGGTACTTATATTTATAACCGGGAAAGACCCAGTTATTATACGAATTCCTGCCAATCCGGGAAGTCGCCTGCAAGCCTGCCGGAAGGGGCATGCAACCGTTTCCTTCCAGGAGTAGCGTAAATAATATTGGTGTCAATAATGAGCGACAATGCGGTAGCAGCAGAGGCTGAAACGACACGGCCGGGGATACGCGCCGAGAAACAGGCCGAACACAGGGGTAGGGTAAAGCGGACACTGACAGCCTGCTTCATGGGTATCCTGACCGGGGTACTCGCGTTCTACCTCTCCGGTACACCGGATCCCGTGACCGGTCTCCAGTCAAACGGCATAATCGGCCTCCTCCTCCTCGCGGCGGGCGTGGTCTTCCAGAAGCATGTATTCATCGCCCTCAGGATCGACTACATGAAGTTGACCAGCAAAGACTGGTTCTACCAGAGCTTTATGACGTTCGCTCTCTGGTTCATGACCTGGACACTCCTTCTGACCACCACCGTCCTCTGATCACCCATGCGAATCGCTGTTGTACACCATGATCGGTGTCACCCGCTCAAGTGTGGCACCGAGTGTATCCTCTACTGCCCACGTGTCCGGACCGGGGACGAGACTATCGTCATCGGCGATGACCGAAGAATCGTCATATCCGAGGAGCTCTGCGTGGGCTGCGGGATATGCGTGAAGAAGTGCCCGTTTGAGGCGCTCGATATCATCAACCTCCCCGAGGAGCTCGACCAGCCGACGCACCGCTACGGCCAGAACGGGTTTGTCCTCTACGGCCTCCCGATCCCGGTCGAGGGGAAGGTCACCGGCATCCTCGGACCGAACGGCATCGGGAAGAGCACGGCGGTCAAGATACTCTCAGGGATGATCGTCCCGAACCTCGGGGTGACCGATACCGGGGTATCCTGGGAGGACGTCCTCGACCTCTTCCAGGGGACCGAGCTCTTCGACTACATCCAGATGCTCTCGCAGAAGAAGGTGAGGGTCGCCGTAAAACCGCAGTACATCGACCAGATCCCGAAGGTCTTCACGGGATCGGTGCGCGAGCTCCTCGCGACCACCGACGAGCGCGGGAAGCTCGACCACTACATCGACCGGTTATCGCTCAGGCCCATACTCGACCGGACGATCAAGAATCTCTCCGGCGGCGAACTCCAGCGGGTGGCGATCACCGCCTGCCTCGCACGGGACGCCGACTTCTACTTCCTCGATGAGATCACGCCATACCTCGACGTTTACCAGCGCATGGCCGCCGCAAACCTTATCCGCGAGCTCGCGCTTGAGCGGCCGGTCGTTATCGTCGAGCACGACCTCGCCATACTCGATATGCTCGCCGATACCGTGCATATCGCCTACGGAAAGCCAGCAGCCTTCGGCGTCATCACTTACCCGAAGGGTGTCCGGGTGGGGATCAACCAGTACCTGGAGGGGTTCCTCCCGGAGGAGAACGTCAGGTTCAGGGACTTCGCGGTGACGTTTGAGGCCCGGGCCCACACAACGGAGGTGGACCGGGAGGAGCTCTTCAGGTTCCCGGCGATGACGAAGAAGTTCGATCAGTTCTCGCTCGTCGTCGACGGCGGGGAGGTCCGGAGCGGCGAGGTCCTCGGGGTCGTCGGGGCGAACGGCATCGGGAAGAGCACGTTTGCAAAGCTCCTCGCCGGGGTGATCGAACCGGATACCGGATCGATGGATACCCGGGTGCGGATATCCTACAAACCCCAGTACCTCAAGGGCGACAGTGAGGCGACCGTTGAAGAGGTCCTCAGGCAGACGACGACGAAGTTCGATACCTCCTACTACCAGCACGAGATCATCGAGCCCCTCACCCTCACCCCGGTCCTCCAGTCGCCGGTGAACACCCTCTCCGGCGGCGAACTCCAGCGTGTGGCGATAGCGGTCTGCCTCTCGCGGGACGCCGACCTCTACATCCTGGACGAACCGAGCGCACACCTCGACGTCGAGCAGCGGGTCAGGATATCGAGGCTGATCCGGCGGCATGCCGAGGGTCGGGACGTGAGCACGCTCGTTATCGACCACGACATCTACGTGATCGATATGATCAGCGACCGGATCCTGGTATTCGACGGCGAGCCCGGCGTCAGTGGTGAGGCCACAGGACCGTTTGACATGGCACCGGGCATGAACCGGTTCCTCGCGGCGCTCGGGATCACGTTCCGGCGGGACAAGACCGGCCGGCCGCGGATAAACAAGCCGGGGTCGTTCCTAGACCGAGAACAGATGGCCGCCGGCGATTACTACTACGCTGAGATATCGAAGTCCTGAAGGGAGGTTGAAGTCGAGATACCCCGGAAAGGCCGGCCCGACTCTATTTTTCCCCGGCATCATCCCATGCACCGGACCGTGGAAGATATCACCCCGGGGAGGGGCCGGGGAGGGGAACGCCCCTCCCCGTCGAAGAGAACCATACTGGCCCTCCAGGGATCCTCCGCCCCGGAGCGGAGGCAATATCGGCG
>JAAZID010000021.1 GCA_012510295.1 Methanomicrobiales archaeon
CGGAAGGTCAGGGTATCGATACAGGCGATGGCCGGCTCCGGAGCCGAGAGGGAGCCGGTGATCTCTCCGGTCAACGCGAGATGTGACTCATTCGCAGCCAGAACCGGGTATATATCCATACCAGCCGCTGGTCCACCTCCAAGGGCGCCCGCCCCGAATGAGATGAACGAAAAGAGCGTGGTGACGGCGATGAATGCTGCAAAAATTGCCGCGAGCTCAAGGTGTGTACAGGCCTCACTTCCCCCCATGGTGATACTCGTGGTAAGATCCTGGCCCCGGCATATAAATCTATCTTGGGTTTGGGGAGGTGCCTCCATCCATCTCGCCTGACATGCCCCCGACACCGGCCTTCGCACGGTTCTGCGCGGTGTGTGCGGCCTGCCCGGGTCCGTTTGCCGGGGTGCGGAGACCGGTCAGGACAGGCGACCACAGGTATATATTCCCTCCCGTGAATAATATATAGGAGAGGGAGAGTGCGGCCGACGGTGGCACATACCTTGTGCTGCTGAGGAAAGTCCTCCCACCAGCCAGACCACGCAGCCGCACGCAAGTGCGGGTGGCGAGAGTCACGGCAATGACACAGAAACGACACGGCCCGCCGACAGTGATGAAACGACTGAGCCTCCGCTGATGGGGGCGAGATGCGCGAATTATTCGCGCAAATAACTCGTTGAACGTAGCGGCGGGATACGATGAAACGGTGAATCCCTGCGGGTGCAAACCAGAATAGGGCAGATGGATCGTCTGGCATCCGCCCGGGTATGGCGCGTAGCTGAATGCCGCACAGAACAGAAGGAGGCTTACTCCTCCCACTCCTCGCTTTCCCTGAGTTGCTCACTTTTTGTCCTTATTGTGTTTACACCTGCGCTCTTCTCTCCAGAGGAGACCCCGTGTATCGAGAGAGCAAATGTTTAAGTAAAAAAATTACTAATAGTAATAATATGGAGATCCCCACCCCGGCCGAACTGCGGGAAAAAAGAATCCGCATGGGTTTAAAACAGGCAGATGTAGCGCGTATGGCTGGAATAAGTCAATCTATGGTCGCGCGGATTGAGTCCGGCAGTGTGGATCCGAGGGTCAGCACGCTCGCGAAGATTGTGGAGGTTCTGCAGGCAGCGGAACGCTCGGCGATCACGGCGGCCGATGTGATGACCTCACCTGTGCTCTCTGTCGCTCCTGACGATCCGGTCAACCGTGCTGTCGAGATTATGGGCAGGAACAGTATCTCCCAGTTACCGGTACTCGACAATGAGGTGCCGGTAGGTTGCATATCGGAATCAGCGATCATGAACGCCATGGAGGAGAGGGGATTTCACCAGACTCACCAGAAACTGGTCAGGGACTGCATGGAACCCGGTTTCCCGGCGCTCCCTCCGACAGCACCTATCGATACGATCGTCCATCTCCTGCATCACAACCACGCAGTCCTGGTGCTTGAGAGGGGGAAGGTATGCGGTGTCATCACCAAACACGATCTGATATCGCTGATAGCGTGAGAGGGCGGTATCGGCAGGTGGTGATCCGGACCGTGGGGCTTTGCACCCCGGTAGATCCGGGAGACTGGCCGGCCGACTTTATGGACTTTTGCTCTGAGTTGCGCCCATGCGCGGCCAGCGCCGGGCGGGGTGGGTGTTGAAGGGGCTCCGCGGAGATCGGTGGATGAGTCCCTTCCTGCCAGGAGGCCGGCAGCGTGGCGAACCACCACACCGATGCCCGCAAAATGGGGAGGTATCTCTCCTCTAGATCAATGATACGAGATCCCGGAGGACTGCCCCGGGGTCGTCGGCCTTGACGACGCTCGATGCCAGCAGAACCCCGGAG
>JAAZID010000107.1 GCA_012510295.1 Methanomicrobiales archaeon
CCGTTCACCACGACCCGGTCGCCGGGCGCGACCTGGCCGGTGAGGTCATCGGTGGCATCGACATCGAGCGTCTGGGGCTGCTCACCGCCCCGGAGACCCTCGGGTGACTCCTGGATCCGGAGTTTCTGGGTATCGACGAACCGGCACCGGTTCATGACGAGGTCGAGGCGGGTCTTTCGCTCGCAGTTCGGGCAGAAATCCGGCTCATCGAACTTCCCGTAGCTCTGGATGACCGGATCGGTGAGCTTGCCGCAGGACCTGCACCGGAAGACCGCGCTGACTATCCGGGGGCGCACCTCGGTGGTCTTCCGGAGGATACCCTCGATCGCAACGAAGGTGTTGATCTGCTCGGCCCTGATATCCCGGACGTTGGTCCTCTGCGGCAGGTTGATGAACCTGATATTGAGGAGCTCGGGCTCCTGGCCATCCTTGAGCTTGATGAGTCTGTTCTGAAGGATCGCATCCCGGATATCCCCGATGACCTTCCCGGGGCTCCGCAGGAGCTCAAACGCCAGCCGGTTGTTCAGGATCGTCCGGTAATCGATGATGAGCGACCGGTTATGAGGATACTCGCGGGAGAGCTCGGCGAGCTCCCGCCGGTACTGTTTCTTTAAAAATTTCGTCCACTCACCGACGACATCGGTGACCTCGACGGTTACCTCTTCAGGCACAGCCGGGCCCCTCATCGGTGCTCTTCTGCGGCGAGGACAAACCTGGCGAGCAATGCTTCCATCTGTATATCGCTGTTCGCTCCCTCTGAGAGGCGGAAATCAGTCTCGCCGAGTGCATCTATCAGTTTCACCTTGAGCGGCCGGGGCAGATCACGCCGGACCAGTGCACGGTAGCACTGGTTAATCAGCTCGTTTGGGGCGATGCCCCGGCCGCGGACGAGCTCTGAGAGAGCCTGCTCGGCCTCATCGAACCTCCCCGCGATCGAGAGATCGAGGAGCTCGTCGATCTCGTCCGGGCGGGCTGTTGCGGTGATCTCGTAGATCATCTCCTCATCGATATCGGTCCGGATGATGGCCGCCCCCTGGAGCGCGTTGATCGCCTTCCGCATATCCCCCGAGGCGACGTAGACGATCGCGTCGAGCGCCCCGTCCGTGATGGTGATACCCTCGATCGCGGCGATCCTCGTGATCTCCTCGATGACCGCCTCCCGGTCGAGTGGCCTGAACCGGTAGATGGCGCACCGGCTCTGGATGGGGTCGATGATCTTTGATGAGTAGTTGCATGAGAGGATGAACCGGCAGGTCCGGGCATAGGTCTCCATGGTCCTCCGGAGTGCCGCCTGTGCATCCGTGGTGAGCGCATCCGCCTCGTCCAGGAAGAGAACCTTGAACGTCGCGCCAGCGAGCGGGGACGTCCGGGCAAACTCCTTGATCTGGTTCCTGACGACATCGATACCCCGCTCATCCGAGGCGTTCATCTCACGGAAGTTCATCTGCCAGGAGTCGCCGAAGAGCTCCCGCGCGAGCGCCACCGCTGCGGTCGTCTTGCCGATCCCGGCGCTCCCGGTGAAGAGGAGATGCGGCAGGTTACCGGTCTTCACGTAGGACTGAAGGCGCACCACGATCTCCTGCTGTCCGACCATCTCATCGAGCCTCCGCGGCCGATACTTCTCTATCCAGATGGTGTGGTTACCTTCCATTTGCATAGAAGTTGGTGTTCTGGCATCGTAAAAGCATCGTCATATCTCCCGGTGATCATTTTTAGTGGGGTGGGGGCGAATATAGAGAGGAGAAAACACCGGGAGTAGCGATGTGAAAGATCGCCATCCACTCTCCCGGGGCAGATGAGGTATATGGAACCTGCAGAACGGGTTTTTGCAGAGGATTTTGCTGCCGCGCGACATGTGACAGACTCCGACGGTGCATCATACGTGGTGACGCCCACCGGCGCCTGGTGCCGCCGCATATTCATCGTCGGCGCCCTCACCGAGCGCAGGGGGAGGGGCGATCTCATGCAGGCCAGGGTGGCCGACCCCACCGGCACGTTCCTGGTCACAGCAGGCCGGCGAGATCCTGATGCGGTTGAGACGCTCGGCTACATCGAGCCGCCAGCGTTCGTCGCCGTCACCGGCCGGGCAGTGCTCAGGGGCTCCGGACCGCGTGCGCATGCGGTGGTGGAGGCAGAGGCACTCCGTGTGGTCGACCGCACCGCACGCGACCTCTGGGTGCAGAGGACCGCCGGCGCGACACTCGATAGACTCGAAGCGCTCGGGAGAGGACTTCGGGGTGGCGGCGATGAACGGGCCGTAACGACTATCGGGCGCTATGAGACCACGGATGCGGATCTCAGGGATATGGCCGGGATGGTCCGGATGGCTCTTGAGAGTGCCGGTCCGTGCGACGCCATCGATATCGCACCCATCACTGCCCCCGATCTCCTCCTCACCGCCCTCGGGGATGAGGGGGAGATCGCGGTCGATGATGCCGTCACCCTCGGTGTGCACTCCGGCCTCTCCGCACGGGAGGCGCGGAAGGCGCTTGAGGAACTCCTCGCGGCAGGGGAATGTTACCAGCCCTCATCAGGCACGATAAAACTGATCTAACACGATATGCGCTTACACTTTATTGAGAACGGCCCGGCCCTCCTGGTCGAGCGCGACCGGCGCGTGCTGGTCATCGCCGACCTGCACATGGGCATCGAGTCGGGCCTCGAACGCCATGGCGTCCATGTGACGAGCCGGAGCGCCGCCCGGACGGACCGGGTTCTCGCCTGTATCGAGGAGGCGGAGCCCGACCTCCTTCTCCTCCTCGGCGACGTCAAGCACAACGTCCCGGTCACGAGCAGGCAGGAGTACCGGGAGCTCCCCGGCATACTCGATGCATTCCGGGACCGCGTAGCGATCGCAATCATGCCGGGGAACCACGACGGCGGCATCGGCAGGTTCCTGAAGCCCGGGGAGCTCCTGCCCATCGATGGTGTGATCATCGACGGCGTCGGCTACCTCCACGGCCACACCCACCCCGACCCCGAACTCTTCGGCCGCCTCATCATACTCGGCCACCACCACCCGGTCGTATCGCTCACCGACTCGGTCGGGTGTGCCGCACGCGCCCGGCCGGCCTACCTCTATGCGGGGGTTGCCGCATCCTGCCTCCCTGAGGGGGCATCACCGGAGGGCCGCACCCGGCTCCTCTTCGTCCCGGCGTTCAACGAGTTTGCGGGCGGCATCGATATCGGGCGGCTGCGGAAGAGCGGTCTTGGACCCCTCTCCCGGTGCATAGATGAAAAGACTGCGGAGGTGTTCTTAGCGGATGGCACATACGTCGGCTCGCCTGCCACGCTCTGCCCCGAAGACGGCAGCTGACCTCCTCGGCCCGGAGGTGCGGGAGGTCGCCCGGCGGCGCGGGTTTGTCGAACTCTCCGAGGCCCAGGAGCAGGCCATCCCGCTCCTCCTCGAGGGAGAGAACTTGATCC
>JAAZID010000022.1 GCA_012510295.1 Methanomicrobiales archaeon
ATGGTTACACCACTTCCAGGGTCTTTGGATCATAGATATCATGGGTATCTATTGCATCGTGTCACCTTATTTTAGAAACTTTTGTCGCATGATGGGACGGGCACCATGGCCTCACACAGGAGAGAGCGAAGTTTGGTATAATCCCCTGAAACGTCCCTTCGCGTGCTTCGCGGGCAATGCGTGAGGAGCGCGAGAGAGTCCGAAGTCTCACGCAGAAGTACGCGAAGGCGTGAAGAGGGACGGGAGATCTCTAAATTTAAGATGGCAACAAGCACTATACTTTCCTGTATTTCCTGCAGACAGGCTGTATCCTACCAGTAAAATGGTGGGGATTAGCCCTATCCTGATCCTAAAAACGAGGTTATATATTTCGAATATTCGATTTAACCAGGGCACCACCACTCGGGGAAGAAGGGGCAGAAGAGAGAGCCCTCTCCAGTGCTACTTTCAGTTCAGCAAGCGAGATAGGTTTTTCCAGGACACCGACGATATCCTCGGCATACCGGGAATACTCTTCCGGCCAGACGTACTTTGCGGTAAAAAGCAGGACCGGAATATCCCTGAACTCCTCATTTCGCTTAAGTTCTTCGAGGAACTGCCACCCGTCGATGGGAGACATCATCACATCAAGGATGATGAGCGCGGGCTTCTCTTTTTTGATCATCCGCAGGGCGTCCCATCCATTATGAACCAGAACTGGTTCATGACTGATTTTTTTGAGCAGAAGTTCCATCACTTCCAACGTCGGCAGATCATCATCAACGACCATGATCTTCTTTCCCATACCTCAGACCTCCCGCGGTATCCTGATGGTGAAAGTACTCCCATCATTCACTACACTTGTCACAGTTATTTCCCCTCCATGCAGCTGGATGTATTTATTCGCGATGGCGAGTCCCAGACCCATCTGACCGCCCTTACGATTCAATTTATCGGCACCGCCTACGTAGAACGGGTCAAAGATCGATTCGATGCCATCACGTGGAATACCGATGCCATTATCACACACCATAATATAATGGTTTCTATTTGATTCCGCATAGTGCATTCTTACTTCCTTTGGCGGTTCATTATACTTAACGGCATTCGATACCAGACTCTCCACCACTTGGTAGAGCAGTTCGGGATCCCCCCATATCCGAACATCTTCCAGTATATCGTTACTGATCCGGGCCTCCTGATCGTAACCGCCTTCGGAGATGACCGAGTCGACGAGGTGGTGGAGCGAGATCTCGCAGATATTGATCTCGATGTGGCCCATCTCAAGCAGGCTCAGCCGGACCATTCTGTCCACAATGACTTCCTCCTGTCGGGCACAGAGAAGACAGGCCGCAAGGTACTTCCCCACCTCTGGGGTAAGCTCATAATATCCAGGATTATCGACAATCATCTGAAGATAGCCGATGAGCGGTTGAAGTGGCGTGCGCAGTTCGTGGGATATGGTGGTGACGAACTCCTGCCATTGATTAATCTCCCACGCCATCTGTTTGCAGGCAAGCCGTTGCCGTCTCATCTCGGTGGTGTCGCGCGCTGATCCCATGACACCGATGAGGTCGCCGTCCCCTCCGTACATCGGAGTGATCGTGATGGAGAAGGTATGACGATCACCTGCGATCTCCAGGTCAAGGCTGTATTGAGCAGTCTTCTCCGTATTCACCACTTCCTGGACCCATCTCATATGCTGCGCGGCCAGATCCTCGGGAAGGAGGGCATCAACGCTGAGACCGATCAGGTCATCGGGTGAGATATCATGCTCCGGTGCACGCATCCAGGAGAAGTGAAGGATGCGCCCCGCAGTATCCTGCATGAAGAAGATATCGTTTGACTGGTGGATGAGGCGCATCAGGCGACCGTTTGATTGGAGGAGATCATCCCGCTCGTTCCTGAGACTTCCGGTGTCCACAACCGTGCACTCAAAGAGACTTTCGGGGATCAGCGCCCGGCAGGAGAGGAGGACCGCATGAGCATCACCGCTCCGCGTAAGGAAGGTCATCTCCATATTCCCGATATAGCCCTCCTTCTGCATTTCTTCGATGAACCGAGCCTTCCCGGCCCCATCCATCCAGAACTTTTCCATCGGGATGCCGACCAGCTCATGAGATGCATAGCCGAGGATCTCAGCAAACCTGCTACTCGCACAGAGGAGCCGGAAAGTATCTGGTTCGCAGAGGAATTTTGCATCATGGGCATTCTCGATGAGGGCACTGTACCGAGAGACAGCGAGGCGAGAGTGCTGGGAGAAGAGGCTTATGGCTCCGAAAAACCAGAAAAATGCTATTACGTACATTCCAGAGATTATGGGATCTACCATGACGCCAAGAGTCATGTAGCGGATGTGGATGAGAGCAAACCCGACGACCAGGAAGGTGGTCACCTGGAGTGCACTTCCGGGAAACCAGAGGACGGCAAAGAGAATAGGGACACAACAGAGCAGAGGAAAGAGAGAGTAAACGCCAGACTCCAGCCCAATCGCCGCCGATATGAGCGATATTGCTGAAAATGATAATATTACAATCATTTTGACGATATCCGTCTCGTTGAAAAAGTTCTCCTGGAAAGAGGCACGTAAGCGCGTATCTGGAGCCATGAAGTGTGATGAGAGGTATTCAGCGAATCTTATATATAATGATCGGAAGTCCAGGACGATGGAAAGACAATAATTGACAAATGTGACTGAATATAGCCATTTCCCGGGTGACCGACACCGGGAATCTCCCCCTCACTGAATCAGGTGGGGGGGAAAGCCTCTGGATCGCCGTGGTACAGGAGGAGAGCTATATGAAGATCATCGTGCAAACGTAGCATATGCGCCCGTTTGTCTTCATCAACATTGCCATGAGCGCTGATGGGAAGATCTCGACGAGGGAGCGGCGGCAGGTGAGGATCTCAGGGACTGAGGACTTCTCACGGGTAGACCGGATCAAGGCGGAGAGCGATGCCATTATGGTCGGTATCGGCACTGTTCTCGCCGATGATCCCTCCCTCACCGTTAAGTCCCCGGAGCTCCGGGCCGAGCGCGTGGCTGCCGGAAGGGATGAGCACCCCATCCGTATCGTGGTGGACAGCAGAGGTAGGACACCCCCGGATGCGGATATACTCCATAAAGGAGCCGGAAGGCGTATCATAGCAGTCTCGCGTGCAGCGCCCCGGGAGAGGGTGGAAGCACTCGCAGAGCATGCCGACGTCATCGTCACCGGGAATGAGACCGTCGATCTTGCGATGCTGCTCGCGGATCTCCACCACCGGGGCGTCCGGCGGTTGATGGTCGAAGGAGGTGGAACCCTGATCTGGACGCTCTTTGAGCAGGGACTCGCCGATGAACTCCAGACGTTCATCGGCAACATGATCATCGGGGGCGCGGATGCCCCCACGCCGGCGGACGGCAGAGGATTCCTCAGGGAAGAGGATTTTGCGCGATTACGCATCATCGAGATCACGCAGCTCGATGACGGCCTGCTCCTACGATGGAGTGTGGAGAAGGGGTGAGGAGGGGGGTAGCCGGGGATATCAATCATCTCCTGGATCCCCATCCCGGCTTCTACCGGGCACCCCTCATCTGCAAAAACTGGGTATGAAGGATTACGGGACTTCCACAATCTCATCTATTACCTTGTAGGTGCCTCCTGTGACAAGGGAGACGGTTATCTCAACCCTGTTCTCGCCTTTTGCTTCCGTAATGGTGACCGCGTCACCGATGACCGGCTGCAGGGTCTCGGTGATGACCTCGCCGGTCGATTTGGTTACACGGACATCGATGTTCTTCTTCAGGAGATCCTGGCCTTTACCGCCGCTGAAGGTGATGGTAATGTCGTGCGTAAACCGGGAGGGGTACCCTGCCGTAATCTGGAACGCAACCTCCTTCCCCGGGGGCATCGTCTGCGTCGGGCCAGGCGTGAGCGAAGCAGGGGTCGTCGGGGCCGCGGGCAGTGCCGTGGTCGGTGATGTTTCGGTCGTGGGTGGCACACCACCGTTCTCAGAACCCGTACAGGCGGCGGAGAAGGCGAATGCCAGCAGGAGGACAATCAAAGCAGATAGCAACCTGGTCTTCATAATCCATCCATACACGCCGGGGTATTTCATCTTTTCGACATGCTCATGGAACCTCCAGGGCGAGGGGGTCTATTCATCCGTAACCCTTGTCCCGGCCCGAGATCCGGCTGCGCCTGGTGTACTCGCAGTTACAGGCAGGAAAAACCTCGCAAGTCGGGGTTGCCTGATCCGGCCGGTGTACGGCCGGGAGATCCGGAAACCTCCCGTTTCGTGGCAACCAGGAGCCTAACCTTTATCCGCCACCAGGGTCATGTGATCGGTATGGGTTCTAGCCTCCGCACCTGGGAAGTGCGGCTCGGGATCGTCCTGGTTCTCCTCTCGGTCGTCATCTACACCGCAAAGTATCTCCTGCTCGGGGATCCCGGGAACACCTACCAGTATATCTTTAACGCTCTCGGATTTCTGCCGATAAACGTTCTCCTGGTCACCCTGATCATAAACGAGCTCCTGAGCATCCGGGCAAAGCGCGAGAGACTGGAGAAGTTGAACATGGTCATC
>JAAZID010000108.1 GCA_012510295.1 Methanomicrobiales archaeon
GACAATGATAGTGTTATAGCAGTCCTAACCCGATTTAGTCAGACAAAAGCCGGCCATGAAGCAGAATCTCCGTTTAAATGAACGAAAAGAAAAGATATATATAAAATACCGAATCACAAGCACATATGAGATCGCCCTCAGAGCTCAGGAGAGAGATCGAAACTCGACTCGAAGGTTATCTCTCACGGGACCGGGATGGCATCCGGCATGAGCTGCTCAGCCTCTTCGTGAAGATACGATCCCTGACAATACCACAGATCTATGAGAGATTGCGGGAGCAGTTCTCTATCAGCTATCACTCAGTCGCATCTATGGTAGGCACCATCGCGTCCCGGATAGGTATACTGCACGTAAGGCGGAACGCAGAGGGAACAAACACCATTTACGAGCTGAAAGATCAATATGTAGATGTGGTGACAGGCATCCTCGGGGCAACATAGTGCATGATTCAGATCATATCCTTTTTTTACCCTCAGGATCAATGCTAGGGACTATCATGCAGAGCGATACACGGGAACCAGCCTCCCCACGAACCATATATATCTCAGAGGATGTTCGATCATATGTTCTCGCGAGAAAACGTGATTTTCGGGTGAGCACTGCCTGTAGTGGGCCCATTCTTTTACCTACATCAGTAAAACCGCCAAAGATAACCGATCTGCAGATTCCCATCGGCGATTACACTATTTACCTATCAAAATACCAGGCCCGCTACCTCGATTCTATCCACAAGGGGATGATCCCGATATACTACAATGATTTTTAGGAGAACAGGAAAATCTCCAACCCCACCCATCCCGAATTCTCTTCCTCTGGAAAATGCGGGAATACCGGAGATCCGTCTCGTATGCCAGAACCGTTAAACTCCAATCAACCCGATGTATCTGACCATGAGCTTCGAAGAACTGGACCATACGGCTGATGTCCTCATACGGGTACGGGGCGCAACCATGAGTGAAGTCTTCTCTGAGGCGAGCCGGGCCATGTTCCACGTGATGTACGGCCCCTGCGAGGACCGGGGCATCATGCGGCAGATCACCCTGGATGCAGAAGACCCTGAATCCCTCCTCATCGACTACCTCTCAGAGCTGCTCTTCATCACTGATGTGGAGAACATTGTATTCTGCACATTCGATGTCGATATCCGGGGAACCCGGCTCTCCGCAGTTGCCCGGGGTGAACCCTTCGATCCCGCGCGGCATGCGGGGGGAGCCCTCATCAAAGGTATATCGTACTTCGATCTTGCGATTGTAAAAGAAAAAGATGCTTATGTAGTGGACATCATCTTTGATATCTGAGGGATCGATATGTTTGAAGGAATCAATAAGATCGGAGACCTCGAATGGGAGGTTCCTGTAGGATATGTTCCAGATATGCGAGTGCCCGGCCGTTTCTTCCTCTCCGAGGCACTGGCAGAAACCCTCGAAGAGGGAGCCGTTCGTCAACTGGCGAATGTTGCAACCCTGCCCGGGATCGTGAAACACTCACTTGCTATGCCCGATATCCACTGGGGATACGGGTTTCCCATCGGCGGCGTCGCCGCGTTTGACATGGCTGAAGGTATCATATCTCCCGGGGGTGTCGGCTTTGACATCAACTGCGGTGTTCGACTGATCACAACACCCCTCACCGAGGCCGATATCGCCGGCAAAATGCGAGAACTGATCGAAGCACTCTTCTCCGTCGTCCCGACCGGCGTGGGCACAAAGAGCAGCATGCAGGTCTCGAACAAGGAACTGGCCGAGGTCATGGTAAGCGGCGCGCGGTGGGCAGTGGAGCGCGGACTCGGTATACCGGACGACATTATCCGGTGTGAGGACGAGGGCGCGATGCCGGGCGCGGAAACGGGTGCGGTCAGCGCCAAAGCCCGCCAGCGGGGCATGCCGCAGATCGGGACGCTCGGTGGAGGAAACCATTTCCTGGAGATCCAGGTGGCAGAGGAGATCATCGACCCGGAGGCAGCCAGGGTATTTGGGATCACTGAGGGGCAGATCTGTTTTATGATCCACTGCGGTTCACGGGGCCTCGGCCACCAGGTCGCTACCGACCACCTGCGTGTACTTGAAAAATCTCTTGGAAAATACAGGATACGCATACCCGATCGGCAGCTTGCCTGCGCTCCGATCAACTCTCCGGAAGGCCGCGCTTACTTTGGCGGCATGGCCTGTGCTGCAAACTACGCCTGGGCAAACCGGCAGGTCATCATGCACGAGGCGCGGAAGGTATTCGCGAAGATCTTCGGTATCGACTACGATGATATGAGGCTCATCTATGACGTCGCTCACAACATCGCCAAGTTCGAGCACCACGACGTCGGCGGGGCATCGAAGGAGGTCTGCGTCCATCGCAAAGGAGCAACCCGGGCATTCGGTCCCGGGGCGCCGGGTATCCCTTCTGAGTATGCTACGGTCGGGCAGCCGGTGCTCATCCCCGGGAGCATGGGAACATCTTCATACCTCCTCCGTGGCACGACGATGGCGATGCAGAAGACCTGGGGGAGCACCTGTCATGGTGCCGGACGGGTGCTCAGTCGATCGAAGGCGAAGAAAGAGTTCCGGGGAAGGGAACTTCGGGAGCAACTCGCAAAAGAGGGCATCCTGGTGCGGGCTCACCGCGACTCCGTGCTTGCAGAGGAAGCCCCCGGCGTCTACAAACCGAGCCATGAGGTGGTGCGCGTCGTGCATGAGACGGGCATCTCAGGTATCGTCGCCCGACTGGAGCCACTCGGGGTGATCAAGGGGTGACCCGCAGGGCGGGGTTACTCTGGGACAGCCCCCTGATGTTCTCAAGGCTCATCGAGGACTGTGGTGCCGCCTGTGAGATGATCAACCCCTATATGCTTGCCTCCCCGTTCTGGCGCGGCAGGTTTGTCTCGCTCATCGTACCGACCGGGTTTGCAAACCCGGCCTACTCAAACCTTTTTCCGGCGCTAAGAGCCGCAGAGGGGCGCATCCAGCGCTTTGTCGAGGGTGGCGGGCGGTTGCTGGTCTTTGGCGCGGGTTGCGCACGGGAGGACGCTTACGACTGGCTCCCATTCCCGGTAACCTACTCGTTTGCCTATGGGCCGCGCGCAGTCCATTACACCTGTGAGAACGAATGCACCACTCTCTTCAACGGATATGACCTCGCTGCCATCGAGTGCGACGGAACGTTCCCGGAACATGATGGTGAGACCCTGGCTCTCTCGGTCTCAGGCGATGCACTCCTGGTTAAAAAGACAGTAGGTGACGGTATGGTGCTGGTCACGAGCATCCACGAGTACCCATCTGCCGAATTCCTGAAGAGGTTCACCTGTAGCGATAAGGAAACTTTATTCTAGATAAAACATGATGAAAGGTATGGATATGGCCATGGAGCAATATATTATCTCTGCATCTTCGCGGGCGCATGATCTCGCTCCCATCATGATGTGCGTCCATGATCTGCTCAGTCATCTGCCTGTCACGGCACGATCCCGCGATCATCCGGGTGTCCGGATCGAGGACGGGAAGGTCGTCGACGAAGCTTATACCGGTCCCATCCTTGAAGAGGTTCTTACGGAGAACGTCTTAAAAAGAGTCCAGCCCGGGGATGGCCCGTATGCCGGCATCCCGGTGGTGGTGGCACCGGTGCGGGATGGCGAAGGCAGGGCTATCGGCGCGATAGGTATCGTCGATGTGACCGGCATTTTTGATCTGGCGAGTTTCATGGAGCAGAGCGCAGAGATCCGGAAACAAGTATGCGGGCAGGATCCATGCCCGCTCCCGACTGAGTCACCTGCAGCAAAAAGGTAATGGTATGAAGGATACAGCAATCAGTGTACTAAAGATTCTCGAAGGAACCTCCGACCCGATATCGGGCGAGCGTATTGCAGAGCAACTGGGTGTTACTCGTTCAACCGTCTGGAAACAGATACGCGAACTCCGAAGATTAGGCTATAACATCTCGTCATCTCGCGCGCATGGTTACCGCCTTGAGGTGACAACGAGCAGACTCCTCCCGTACGAGATCCACAAAAAACTCCGCACCCGGTTCATCGGGAAGCAGATCCGCTACTTTGATCGCACTGCTTCAACGAGCTGGGTCGGGAAACAGCTCGCCAGCGAGATCGATCCTGAGAAGCTGCATGGCATGGTGATCATTGCCGAAGAGCAGACGGGTGGGTTTGGAAGGCTCGGGCGCGCGTGGGTCTCGCCTGCCGGCGGCATCTGGATCACTATCGTCTTAAAGCCAGAGATCCCGATCGATCGCCTCTTTATGATAACCATGGCCGGATCGATCGCCATCGCTCGCGCCATCAGGAAGGAGTACGGTCTCAGCGCACTCATCAAATGGCCAAACGATATTTTTGTCGGTGATAAGAAGGTCGGCGGACTGCTCCTGGAACTTGAAGCAGAGGCGGATGCTATCCACTACGCCCTCCTCGGGATCGGGATCGATGCAAACATCTCGCTTGCAGATCTCCCGCCGAACCTGAGGGATGTGGTGACCTCCCTCCATGTTGAGGTCGGACATGAGGTCGATCGCGTAGCGCTCCTTGCCAGGGTTCTGCGGGAGTTTGAGCTGCGGTACCAGCAGCTCGAGGACGAGGAGTATGATTCCATCGTCCGCGAGTGGAAGAGTCTCTCCCTGACGCTTGAGCAGCGGGTGGCTATCAGGACTATCAACAAGACCTTCGAGGGGGAGGCTATCGATATCGATAGTCACGGCGCTCTGATAATCCGCCGGGATAACGGGAAGATCGAGCGGGTTATTGCCGGCGATTGTTTCCAGCTCTGACTGGAGGCTTGTAAACCATTCTGCGGCTATCCGGTTGACAGGATTTTTATTGTCAACCCTCCAACCAGAATAGGTTTACATGAAACACCGGGCTCAGGTTCTTGCCTACAGTGGAACGTTCATAGCCCTGATCGCCGCCGGGAGCTGGATATCCATCCCGCTACCCCCGGTTCCGATCACGCTCCAGACGCTCTTTGTCCTCCTTGCCGGGATCGTCATGCGGCGATACGCTGTAATCCCCGTCAGCCTCTACGTCTTCCTCGGAGCAGCGGGCCTCCCGGTTTTTCATAACGGTACGGCCGGCCTCGGGGTGCTCCTCGGTCCTACCGGGGGATTTTTGCTCGGTTTTTTTCCTGCTGCCCTCATCGCGGGGTTCGCCTATGAACAAAAATCACCGAAATGGCATATAGGAGGCCTGATCGCAGCCTGTGCAGTCTACCTCTCAGCCGGCGTCGTGTGGCTCTCATACTCTGCCTCGATCTCGCTCCTCCAGGCGATCCTGATCGGTGTCGCCCCATTCATCATCGGTGACGCCCTGAAGGCAGCTGCTGCATATACCATAGGAAGACGGGTGGCGTGATCCGGATCGCCAATCTCCGGCACCGGATCGTCGACATTCCGGATCTGGTGATAAATGCGCGATATGTCGCCGTCATCGGGCCAAACGGGAGTGGGAAGACAACACTCCTCTCGCTCTGCTCCGGCATCGAAGAACCCGGGAGGGGGACAGTCCGGCTCCTCGGCCGCCCCCCCTCTACCGTGAAAGTCGGGTGGGTGGGGGAGTTTCCTGACCGGACGCTCCTCTTCTCCCGGGCATACGACGAGATCGCATCGTCGCCCCGGTTCCACTATCGCCCCTGCCCCGAGACCGACGAACGTGTCCGGGCGGCCGCTGTGCGGGTCGGCATTACGCATCTCCTCGACAAAACAACCTCAACCCTCTCCGGAGGGGAGAGGGCCCTCGTCGCACTCGCCGCAGCCATAGCCGATGATCCGGAGGTGCTTATCCTGGACGAGGCCGACTCGCATCTGGACGGTGGGACAGCGGACCGTGTCAGGAGGGTCGTGCGGGAGAGCACGGCGTCTCACATCCTCTGGTGCACGCAATCGATGGATATTGCGGCTGAAGCGGATTACATAATCTTCATGGAGAGAGGCGTGGTCCGGTATTGCGGCACGCCGGATGAGGTCTTTGCCCGGCTTGAAGAGACCTGCTTCTACCCGACGATGTGGAGGTTCCGCCGGTGAGGGTAGATCTCGAGGATCTCCTCTTCACCCGGGGTTCATTCTGTCTCCGTGGCAGTGGCACCTTCGACGAGGGAGTGCATCTGGTCAGCGGGCCGGTGGGGAGCGGGAAGTCGACACTCGCCTTACTCCTCGCTGAACTGATCCGTCCGGAGAGTGGCGCTGTCAGGAGATATGGAATCTCGTCTGCCCTGCTCCTGCTACAGTTTCCCGAGTACCACATCACATCTCCGACAGTCTCTGAGGAGATCAGATCCTGGGGCCTTGAGCCCGCCCCCCTCCTCATACAGGCCCGTCTTGCCGGGCGCGGTGATGACGACCCCTTCCATCTCTCCCGTGGTGAACTGAAAGGGTTGCTCCTGGCCTGCATGGTCATGCGAAATCCCGATCTCTTGTTGTTAGATGAGCCGTTCAGCTCGCTTGACTGCATCGCCAGGCATACGGCGTGCAGTATGATCGAGGGGCGGAGCAAGGGGGTCACGATC
>JAAZID010000109.1 GCA_012510295.1 Methanomicrobiales archaeon
ACCCGGTACATCAAAAACCATGATCCCTGGCTCGGGCAGCTTATCGAGCACCACGCCGGGCTCATCCGGAAGTGCGGGGGCCCCCGGGAGTGGGAGGCGCTTGAACTTCTCAGGGATTACATGAGCGATCGGGCTCTGGGGTAGGGTCTTTGTCCGGATCCCGGCGAGGAATCAGGCGTATGTTCACCCCGCGACTCTGTTGTACCAACCAGTATATGCGATAACTGTCATGAAGGAACCCCCATGAGGGGATACCTGGCACGGCAAAGATCTTTGAGATCCTGAAGAATGGTAGCAGGTTTGGCCATCTCGTCGATATCATCCAGACTCCTGGTGAGGAGGAGACGTTGCAGGCCGATGGACCGATGACGTTCTTTGCCCCGGTCGATGATCCTCGCTGACAAGCAGTTGCTCTCGCACCTCATCGACTTCTTCACGATCGGGGGGCATCGCTGCACGCTTGATGCACTGCTCGCGCGAAATGTCACAGAGACCGCCGAGGGGAACGTCATCGCGGTCAGGCAGACCGGGCGGGGCACAGCGGTGGATGAGGCCCTTGTGCTCGAAGGGGATATAGATGCGGAGAACGGTATCATCCATGCCCTCGATAGCGTCCCCTTTTCGACGCTCTCACAGGCCTTTGAGGCGCATACGGCAGCTGGATAACCGGTCCACGATCTTCCCCGGTGCTCTTTCCGGCCAGAACTGGCACCATGCCGTTACACCGGCTGGCGTCTCATAACCGCAATATTATATATCATACAGAATGATCTCGCTCGTGCATATCTGGAGGGCAACCCATGAAGAGCATAGTTGAGACAGCCAGGGAGGATAGTCGGTTGAGCATCTCTGTCAGGATAGCGGATGCAGGAGGCGCGGCAGAGTTCCTCCCGGAGAGGGGGCCATACACTGCATTTATCCCCGGGGATGAGGCGTACACGAAGATCCCGGCGGAGAAGGTTGAGGCTATCGCGAAAGATCAGGAGAAGCTTAAAGACATGATCATGTACCATGTGGTCCAGGGAAAGCTCACCGCACGCGAACTGGCGCGGATGGAGGCGATCAGGACTCTCCAGGGGGATCATCTGGATATTGCATCATCATCAGAGGGAGTTCTGGTGAACGAAGCCACCATCATCCAGCCGGATATCGAATGTACAGACGGCATTTACCACATAATCGATCGCGTGCTCATACCCCGGGCGGTCAATGCGCGGGTGACGCGGTCGGTCTGACCCTGCGCCGGCGTGATCGACCGCCACCGGTCAGGGCCAGGGATCTCCTGTGATACGATGAAGAGCATACTTGTAACCCTGCAGGAATCGGGTGCGTTCACCGCGTTCCTGGATCTCATACGGAGAGCAGGCATGGAAGGGCGGTTGAGGACCGAAGGCCCCTACACGGTCTTCGCCCCGGACGACGATGCCCTCCAGGCGGTACCGCGGACAGAACTCGACTCGATCCGGGATGACGCCGACCAACTCATCGCTGTCGTCAACTACCATATCGTCCCCGGGGTGCATTCCGTGGTAGATCTGCTCGGGATACGGACCCTGCGGTCGCTCCAGGGGGGAGACCTGGTTGTAGATGTTGTGCCGGAGGGCATGACGGTCAACGATGCCCTGATAGTAGAGACCAACGCCTGGTGCACAAACGGGGTCTGCCACGCTGTCTCCATGCTCCTCCTGCCCCCCGGGATCGGGGTGGCTGCCGTATAGCGGTCGGCACCGGCCCCGCCTCAGCGACAGGAGTACGCCCCGCCCTCCTCCGCGATGAACCCCTCCCTCTCCAGGTCGCCGAGGATCCTCTCTATCCGTCCGGCATCCCCGGTGATCCGTGCTGCCACTTCCTCCCCGGTAATGGCCCCTTCTTCGAGAACCAGCGCGAGGACTTTTCCCCGGATCTGCCGGTCGGAGCCCTCGAACCGGCTCTGCCGGGTGTACAACGCGCTCCGCCGGTTCGGGTTCTTCGTCCGCGCCTTCAGGACTGTGCCGTAGTCCATCAGCGCTCCATACCATTCCCGTGGGTTCTCCCGGTAGAGCGTCTGTTCGACGAGTGGGAGTACATCATCGTCCCGGATCCCCTCACGGTCCTGGAAGAAGAAGTGAATGAATATCCGCCTGATGTTCGTCTCGATGTAGACGACCGGCATGTTGAACGCATACGCACAGATCGCCGATGCGGTCGCGTGACCTATGCCGGGGAAGGTCTTGAGTATCCCGACGTCGGCCGGGAGGTCGCCGTTGTAGTCGTCTACAACCAGCCGGGCGGTCTTCTTGAGCGAGAGAGCACGGCGGTTGTAGCCCATGCCCTGCCAGGCGAGCAGTAGGTCGCTCTGCGGTGCCCGGGCGAGGCTCTCGAAGTCGGGGAACTGCGCAAGAAACCCCGGGTACCGCGTGCGAACCCGCTCGACCTGGGTCTGCTGGAGCATGACCTCGGATACGAGGATATGGTAGGGGTCGGTGGTCTCCCGCCAGGGGAGGTCACGGCCGTGAGCCTGGTAGTGGGAGAGGATCAAGTCCTGGAAGAGGCGGGCGGTCTCTCTGGTGCATCCTTCCTCCCGGATCGCTTTGAGGAGCTCGAGCTCACGCTCGTTCTGGTGGGGATTGAGGGTGCCAATCACGCCTGATCATTCGGTTTTGTGGGCGAAATACGTTGGGTTGGGGCCAACATTCATCATCCCAGATCACCAGAGGGTGCCGCATGAACCTGATGCCTGCCCCCGATCTCCCTGCCGGGATTGAGTGGTTCAACACCGATCATCCGCTCTCCATAC
>JAAZID010000110.1 GCA_012510295.1 Methanomicrobiales archaeon
TTGCGCTGAACTTCTGGAATCCCAGCCCAAGACCTCTCTGGAGCAGGAACACCCGGTAGCCCACATCGTGGACCTTTCCGCCGGTGATGACCGCCTGCATCTTCATGACAGAACATCTTTTTCGGGAGGATAAATAATCTCCGGGATACGTGCGATCCACCACGCCCCCCCTTCCTCACCGCCCCCGAAAACCCGTTCCGGTCCTTCCCAAAAAAGAAAAATTCGTTCCCGCCTCTCAGATGAAGAACCGGAACGCAACCCAGGCGATCAGCACCATGATGGCGGAATACTTCAGCCCCGCGAGCACCCGGCCCTCACCCATGATGCCCGCAGCAAGTCCCGAGAAGAACCCCTGGATCAGCGCAGAATGAGAAAAGAGCCGATTATAGAGGAAGAGATCCACGGTACCCATGAACGTCTGGCTTGAACCCGAGCCGGCAACCGCCTCGCCCGCCTCCGCCATGGTCGTGAGGAACGTGCTTGAGAGCACCCCGATAACGAAGAGGAAGACAAAGAACGACATAACGATGATGATCATGTAGATCATCATGCCGTTCCTCCGCTCCGACTTCAGGTTGAAAAACTCGTACGCATCGTGAGCCGCCGCCCGGAGCACCTCGCTGACGTCACCGCCGGCAGAGCTCGCGTGTGCGATCAGGTCGACACTCCGCTCGGCAAGCGGCGTGTTCACTGTGTTTCCGAACCGGCGGATAGCCTCCACGAACGGTATGCCCCAGGACATCTCGGTATCCAGCTTGCGGATGTGCGGCGTGAGCGCCCCGTACTCGCCCTCCGAGACGATGTGGATCGCGTGCGGGAGCGTCATACCGGAGTCGTTCATCCCGGCCACATCCCGGAAGAAGTTCGGGAGGGACGCCTCAATGCTCGAGACCCGGAGCGCTTCTTTGAGGTCGAGGATCGCAAGCGGCACGATGGCGATGAGGAGCGCAAAGACCAGGACATCGTCGACCATCGTCGTCGTGAAGAGGACTCCGGGACCGTAGGATATCACAAGGTTCAGAGATCCACCGATGAGGAGGAGGAGCGCTGCCGGGATTGATACGAAGAGGACGGTGATGGGATCTTCCATCATCACCTGGAGAGGGTGCCTGATGAACCGGTAAAACCCTTCCCGGTACTTCCGGTGCCCCTCAATCTTACCAAAAATCTCCCGTTCCTGTTCCTCGAAGGCATCAGTCCGGGTATCCGCCGCCTCATCATGGCCCGGCAATCTATTCAGAAAATCGTCGATAATATCTTTAAACCCCATAATTACACTTCCGGAGTCATGGAACTGATCAGGATGACGAACATCATGCTCCCGAACGGCACAATCAGGTAGATGATGACATAGAGGAAGAGCGGGTTTGAATCGCCTGATAGGATCGTCATAACCGATTGGAGAATGATCAAAAAGAGCATACCGGCAACCATCGCGGTGACGTAAGACTCCGCGATCAGCCCGAGCGTCTCGAGGAACATCTTCTGCTGCTGGTTATTCTCAAGGGTATACTGGTGCGCCTTCGTGCGGAAATACTCGGTAAGGTTACTCCCGCTTGAGATGCTTGCAACAGCCCCCTGCAGGAACTCCCGCATCCGCTCACTCGGCGTCACCTGCGAGACCATCCTGAGAGCTTCAAGGAGATCCTTCCCGAAGAAGTCTGTCTCCCGGGAGACATACCGCGCTTCAACAGCGCTCTCTCCATAGATCTTACTCTGGCCGAGCAGGCGGAAGACCTCATCAGGGGTGATCCCTGCCGAGGACATCGCTGTGACGTAGTTGATGGCGTAGGGCAGGGTAGCATCGATGTTCCGGCGGCGCTCCCCGGCCTGTATACCGGGGTAGAGGAGGAAGATCAGGTACATTATGCCGCCGAAGATCAGGAGCGAAAATATCGTGATGATGATGGTGCCGATTATGAGCTTATAGTCGTTCAGGGCGTAGAGAAACTCCGGAACCGCTCCACGGTAAGTGATCATCTCTGGAACCCGCAAGAGGTAGGTAAGAAGCCCGATGAGCACGGCAGCGACCAGCCCCACAGCAATCGAGGAGACGTAGGCCGTCGCGAGGTAGGCCTCAAACGGCGTATTCATCCGGGCACCCACAAGATCCCGGCGGAGGTTGATGAAGTCCCCCCTCTTCTCCTTCAGGCCCCTGCCGATCAGGTTGAAACAGAACCGCTCATAACTGTTCACGGGGCACCCTCCCCATAGAGATCGGAGCGCACCCGCTGGATGACCGACTCCGGGTCACGGAAGTAAGAGACCAGGATCTTGCTCACGTCGCGGAAATGCCGGATCTTCTTGATGCGCATCCATTCGAGCACTTCCTGCCGTCGCTTGAGTTCTTCCTGCATCCGCTCCTCGCTCCATCCCCGGCCTTCCATGATCTCCTCGAGGATGTAGGACTTGCCGGAATAGCGGATCTCGTCGGTCGCAGGATGCCACCGGAAGACCTCGTTCGTGATCAGCTCATTCGTCCTGGGATCGATATCCAGGATCTCAATGAGCTGCTTGTTCCGCCGGATCCGCTGGCCACCCACCCGGGCCTGCACCTGGATGGACATCAGGGAGAGCGCCGAGAGCATGTTTCTCGGCACATCGATCGGTGGGTTTTCCAGACGGTGGACAGCGCTTGCCACCGAATCTGCGTGCATCGTCGCATAGGTGACGTGCCCGGTGCTCATCGCCTGGAAGAGGGTCAGGGCCTCGCGGCCACGGACCTCGCCGACCAGGATATACTCGGGGCGCTGCCTGAGGGCAGCACGCAGGAGTTCATACATATCGATCTCGCCCCGCCCGTCCTGCGAGAACGAGTCTCTCGTGATACTCGGGATCCAGTTCGGGTGGGGGAGTTTCAATTCACGGGTATCCTCAAGCGTCACGATCTTTGCCAGCGGCGGGATGAAGAGCGATATGGCGTTTAAGGTTGTCGTCTTTCCGGATGCTGTCCCGCCGGCGAATATGCAGGATTTGGCGTTCTCGACCGCGAGCCAGAGGAAGGCGATCCCGAGCGGTGAGAAGGTATGCCACTCGATGAGATCGGTCGGCGTGATCGGTTCCTCACGGAACTTGCGGATCGTGAACGTCGACCCGTGAGCGGTCACCTCCGACCCGAGTGTCATCTGGATGCGCGATCCGTCGTTCATCGTGGCGTCGAGCATCGGTTCAGCGATCGATATGTACTTCCCGGCCCGTTGAGCAAGCTTCGTGACAAACGAATCAAGTTCCGTAGCATCGCGGTAGGCGAGGCTTGTCTTCATCGATTCGTACGTCATGTGATAGACAAATATGGTGCTTCCCACACCGTCGCAGGAGATATCCTCGATATAAGCGTCATGCATCACCGGATCGATCAATCCGTCGCCGAGGAACTCCTTCTCCGCGTGGTAGAGGATCTTCTCCCGCCCACAGGGTTCAAGGCGGATCCCATAATCAGCGATGATGATATTCGCTGCATCCCGGAGTGCCTTCCTCGCCTCATCGCGGGTGAGATCACGGGTAGCGACATTGAGCGTCTCAAAGAGACGCTCCTTGATCTCGCCGAAGAGCTCCTGTTCACCGGGTGTGAGCAGGGGTTCAAGGACATTGTACGTGTACTCGTGGGTTGCGCTGTCATACGTCACCCGGACGTAGGCATACGGTTCGTTCACCGGATAAAGTTCGATCTCCTCGAGTTCCGGCGATGGCCGCATAGAGAGATCGACGAGCGGCCCGTGGATGATCGGGTTATACTCTTCGATCACCTCCGCAACCTTTGGAAGCTGGAGTTTGCTGAGGAACCCGAACCTTGGCTCCGGAACTTCCTCGGCCGAG
This sequence comes from Methanomicrobiales archaeon, assembly GCA_012510295.1. Classification (GTDB taxonomy): domain Archaea; phylum Halobacteriota; class Methanomicrobia; order Methanomicrobiales; family Methanoculleaceae; genus Methanoculleus. The sequence goes on from JAAZID010000110.1 coordinate 3,817, forward strand.
ACTGTGGCGGTAACCGCTGCAGCAGCGAGTGCAGCAGGTGAGAAGGCCTTGGTGAAGAGTTCATCAAACTCGGATACAACCCGGGCATTGTCGACAAAGTCAAATTGTCGTCCATTGCGTTTGATGTGCAGTTCTTCAACCTCAAACATCGCGCCTTTTGGGAGGATCAGGTCAGCCAGATGACCGAGTTCGTCGACCGAGACCACACCCGCGGAGAGGGCTTCATCAGTCTCAGGTTCCTCTTCCACCTCCAGGACAGGGAGATCAGGAGAGGTATGGTGATCGTGCGCAGGGCTCACCAGCCCTGGATCTTCGGGTACTGATGCATCAGTCTCCTCTGTCCACCCCCGGGGAAAGTCGGGCAGACCGTTGTGATCCGGGTCTGCGCTGTCATCCTCCACCATCTGCGAGGAGATCCCATCCTCCCCCCCGCTCTCTTCTACATCTTTCTTTTCAATCCGTTTGAGGAGCGCTCTGACGGGATTATCGCCGGATGTACTCCAGGGTCTGGTACTCCTCGACCTGATCACTGAGTCAATGAGCGAACGGATATCCGCTCTGCCTGGTGCCGGTGCGGACAGGGGCTCTGGTCGCTCCCTGTCCTCCGGGGTCACCTCTTCCCACTCCTCTTCCTCGCCAGACTGATCCTGGAGAGGAAAGGGTGTGACCTCTTCGTCGCCACTCTCCATCTCCCGGGATTGTGCGAGGAGATCTCGGACCGTGGCCATCAACTCGCGTTCTTCATCTTCACCTACTCTCATCCTCTGTGCCCCCAATATCAACGCGTGTTTCTACCTGAGATTCATGGAATTCAATGATGCACCGTGTTCGCTCTCCAGCCCGGTCCGAGACTACACACATGTAACGTCCGTTCAGCAACCGGAAACAGACCCTGCCTCCAGAATCGGTAACATCACTTGTGATGACGAGTTTACCTTTCCGGATCGAGACATAAGCCCCGGCAAGAGGTGCCTGGCCAACGTACACTGTCAGGCAGAGCACCCCCACCCTCTGCCGGGAAGGAGTGCCAATGATCGGTATATCGAGGCGACCATTCCTCTTCAGATGACTCTTCTCGAAGATCCTGCAGCGTGATACCAGTGCTTCAGCGACCGGCAGTGCCACCTGATAGAGATCGAACTTCTCCCCAACACCCAGATGCAGAACCGCTGAATCACCAAAGAGCGTCCCTTTCTCGTCGACGAATATGGCGCCATCCGGTTCACCCCGGGAGAAAATCAGGAAAAATGCATGCGTTCCGTCTCTTGAGACTCCCATTCCGGTCATGGAATGAATACTACTGTAGTGTAACAGTTCACTCAGCGTAAAGCGCCCTTTGTGCATCGACTGCTCAAGGATCTCGTCTACAAGGTCATTTATGGCCATGCGCATCTTCAAATATGGTATTTCTATAGTTCGTGTGCCAAACGGAGAGATCTGGGTTCCGGCACAATATACCACATACCTATGCTATTATTAATAGTTTGTGGCAGATCGATCTCGATCCCGACCAACACTAAGATAAAACTACCGGATGGAAGAGCTGCTAAACCGATCTTCCTGTGATGACGGGGCGTAAAACAGCGCCAGATGAAGATTTTGCCGTATCCCAGGGGATTTGGCTCCAGAAGATCCCATTCACGTGAGACATCCAACAAAAGTACGAGAACTTCCTGCAGGGCGGGATCGTCAGGCATAAGATATAAAAGGTAGATAAGGTACTATCCCATGACTCTTCCGCTCGTGGTCGCCATCCCGCTCATGATCGCAACGGTCGCGATAGGGGTCACACTCATATATGCGTCGGTTCTGGACGCAAGAGAGCGTCGGGTTCCACATAAGACCTGGCGCCCCGCGCTCGCGCTCGCGATTCCAGCGGCTATCTGGGTATACGGGCAGATCTTCCTTGCCGACTGGCGGATAGCAGCAGGCTACCTCATCATGGTTGCGATGTTTTGTGGCTTCTTCTACCTTTTCGGGTCTTTAAACCTCTTCGGGGGAGCGGATGCATACGCTCTCATCATCATCACAATCTGCATCCCGCTCTTTCCGATCGGACCATACCTCGGTAGCCCGCTCCACGGGTTCTTTCCGTTTACCGTGCTTGCAAATGCCGTCCTCATCAACATCATAGCACCGGTTGCAATATTCGCTCAAAACATCATCCGGGGAAACCGGGCTCCGCTGCCCTGTCTCTTCCTCGGGTTCCCGGTCGACGGGGAGGAGCTCCAGAACGAGTTCGGATTTGTCATGGAGGATATCGAAGAACAGGACGGCAGACTGGTCAGGCGATTCGTCGGTTTTACTGAGTCGCTCATGCGTATGATCCGGGGGGAGAGGCGGATATACACAAAAAATCTCAGGCTGCACCCCGAAGATTACCGAGATGAGCTTGCCCTCTACCGGAAGGCCGGCAAAGTCTGGATATCCTACGGCATTCCGTTTATCATACCGATCACAGCAGGATTCCTGACCGCACTATTCATGGGAGATATACTCTTTGTGATCGTAACGATCCTCACAGGGACGTGAACCAATATGGAGATACAGTTTAAGGATGGATTGGTGCCTGTCATCGTACAGGAGAAGCAAACCCGTGAGGTCCTGATGCTGGCCTATGCAAACGCCGAAGCACTGGACCTCACCCTGACCACCGGATATGCACACTACTACAGCAGGAGCAGGCAGAAACTCTGGAAGAAGGGAGAGGAGAGTGGACATGTCCAGCGGATATGCCGGGTGCTTGTCGACTGCGACGCCGATACGATACTCTACGAGGTTGAACAGACCGGTGCGGCCTGCCATACCGGCCACGCCTCCTGCTTCTACCGGACGGTCGAGGGAGAAGAGATCGCTGGATTAGTCTTCGATCCGGAGAAGGTATACGCTAATAAGGGTGAATGACTCCAGTAATATGGTGATTTTTTATGAAAATTGTACCCGATACAAGTGTCGTCATAGATGGACGCATAACATCGATGATAAAAACCGGGGAATATAAAGGCGCAACAATAATCATACCAGAAGCTGTCGTCGCCGAGCTGGAGGCACAGGCAAATCAGGGGCGGGAGATAGGATTTTCCGGCCTGACCGAGCTCCAGGAACTCTTCCGGATGTCTGAGAACAATACCATTGAACTTCAGTTTGCCGGAGACCGCCCGAGCCTCGACCAGGTGAAGCTCTCCAGCGGCGGTGAGATCGATGCCCTGATCCGGAGCGTCGCCCTCCAGCATGATGCCAGGTTCATCACGAGCGATCTCGTGCAGGCCGAGGTGGCAAAGGCCAAAGGGCTCGATGTCATCTACCTTAAGCCGCAGATCGGCGACTTCTCACCGCTCTCGATCGACCAGTTCTTTGATGAGGAGACGGTCGCGATCACCCTCAAGGAGCGGGCTTTGCCGGTGGCAAAGGTAGGAAAGCTCCGGGATATCCGACTGGTCACCCTCCGCGATACGCCGATGACCGAGTACGAGCTCCGCTCCATGGCGCAGGAACTCCTCGAGCGGGCAAAACGCGATCCTGATGGCTTTATCGAACTGGAAAAGCGCGGGATCACGGTCGTCCAGATCGGGTCGCTCCGGATATCGATCGCCCGCCGGCCGTTCTCCGATGGGATGGAGATCACGGTGGTGCGGCCGCTCGTGGACCTCACACTCGATGATTATCGCATGGCCCCTGAGATCAAGAAACGGATCCTCGGGAACCGCCGTGGCATCCTGATCGCAGGGCCCCCGGGAGCGGGGAAGACAACCCTTGCCCAGAGCCTTGCGACGTTTCTTGCCGACCAGGACTTCATCGTCAAGACGATGGAAGCACCGCGAGACCTGCAGGTGCCGGATCACATCACCCAGTATACTGCGCTTGAAGGCAGTATGGCAAACACCGCTGAGGCCCTCCTGCTCGTCCGGCCAGACTACATCATATTCGATGAGCTCCGGAAGAACGAGGACTTCAACGTCTACGCCGACATGCGCCTCGCCGGGATGGGTATAATCGGAGTGGTGCATGCCATGGAGGTGCACGACTGTCTCCAGCGCTTCAGCGGCCGGGTGGACCACGGCATCCTGCCGCAGATCATTAACACCATCATATACGTCGTCCAGGGTGAGATCGCGAAGATCTATGACCTGGAACTGGCTATCAAGGCACCCGAGGGAATGCCTGGCGATGCATACGCGCGCCCGGTGATCGTCGCCCGCGAACATTCGACACGGGAGCCCGAGATCGAGATCTTCCGCTACGAGGGGGAGACACTGGTGATGCCGCTTGCGCGGAGCGTTGAAGAGCCTGTTGCTCCGGTAGCAGCGCCGATAGCAGCACCCGTTGTGCCCGAGGAAAACGTCTCCTGGAAA
>JAAZID010000111.1 GCA_012510295.1 Methanomicrobiales archaeon
CCCAGGGTTCCCGCGCAGGAGCGGGGGATTTCGTGGAGATAGCCCGGGAAGGACGTGGACGGCAGGCCGGCCCAAAACGCTGCTCTCCCATTCTCCCTCGCCCCTTCCCTCCCCGCAGGCGGGGCTATACCAGGAAGGCCTTCTGTGGGCACCATGCGGCGGTCTGGTGCCCGCAAGAGACTCTTCGACCCAAAATAACCCCGGATGGATCCGTGCTCACGGGTGAGTCCGGGCAGCGCTATGCATCACGACATGGAGAATGTATCCTCATCTATCGCAAGCTCATCCAGGAACGGCATCAATCCCTTGATGTAGGCTATGGGTTTTCCCCCTCCCATCTCTATCTCCCCGTAGGCGATGACCTCGACGACCAGCGGGAGCTCATCCAGGCACTGGGTGAAGAGTGGATTTGATTCAGTGGCGAATTTGAGGAACGTATCGAGCCTGACAAACGGACGCTCCAGGTCGGGAATGCCCCTGTACTCCTGCAGATCCTCCTCAAGTGTGGAAGATACCGCCAGAGATTCCTCGAAGTAGAGATAAACGTGAAATTTTTGACGCTTTCCCATCCCATCAAGTTCCCTGATATCGATCTTCGCGCCGGATGCAATACCGAGGCGCTCCAGTTCCAGCGGGAACACTGTCCCCTCTGGTATACCGGTCGGATTCACCATGGTATGATGATAGCCGGGAAGATAGAAAAATACACCTCCCCGGGCAAAATCTTATACCCAGGCGATTCAAAACGAACATGAGGTGACCTATGGCAGGGAAGGATTTGCCGGTACCGGGGCAGGAGATCGGCGATCCCGGTTGGGAACAGAAACTTCACAGGCACCTGGCGATGCTTGAGTCCGAGAACTCCAATGACCGGTGGCGGGCTGCGGAAGTTCTTGGGGAGATGGGAGACCACCGCGCGGTGCAACCACTGATCCAGGCACTGAATGATGAGTACGTCGATGTGCGATGGAAGGCAGCGAGATCTCTTGGAATCATCGATGGACGAGAACCTGTGCTCCCCCTGATACAGACCCTGGAGGATGAGAACTCCTGGGTCAGGATGGGGGCGGCATGGGCGCTCGGGAATATCGGCGATCCCAGGGCAGTCGAACCGCTGATCCGATTGTTCGATGACCCAAAACCCCGTGTCAGGAAGATGGCGGCACGAGCGCTCGGGCGGATAGGTAACCCGAGGGCCCGGGAGCCGCTGGTGCGCCTCCTCGGGGATACCAACCGGGACGTCAAGGCCGCAGCCCGGCAGGCGATCAATGATATCGGGACCGAGCGCGAGATCCCAAGCGTGTGACGGGTTATCCCCGCCTCGCGAAGGGAGGCAACCACACATTTTCCATAAGACCGCGCCCCGCAGGGCCGGGCCGCACAGTGACAGAACCACACCCCTCTAAGCGGGATTGAGTAATTAGCAGGAATCAATTTTACCCGATCATTGCGATCATTTTATATACTGAAAGTTTCGGACGATCTTTCATGGACTTATTCATGATGTGCGCCATTGAGGAGGCGGAAACAGGCTTACAGGAAGGCGGAATCCCCATCGGTTCTGTCCTGGTGCGCGACGGCCGGATCATCGGGCGGGGCCGGAATCGCCGCGTCCAGGACAACGATCCCGTGCTCCATGCCGAGATCGTGTGCCTGAGGAGCGCCGGGCGGATCCAGAGCTACGCCGGGTGCACACTCTACTCCACGCTGATGCCCTGTTACCTCTGTGCAGGAGCGGTCGTCCAGTTCGGGATCGAGAAGGTCATAGCTGGAGAGTCAGAGAACTTTCCCGGTGCGCGGGAATTCCTCGAATCTCACGGGGTCGAGGTTCTCGATCTCGACCTCGACGTCTGCAAGGAGATGATGGGAAAGTTCATCGAGACGCATCCTGACCTCTGGTACGAGGATATCGGGATGCTGTGAGTTGGTTCATGGGCGGGGTTGGAGCGCTCCGTTACGCCGGTGTTGCCCGCGCCTTCCTCCCCATCGAGGCTTGAATCGGCCTTGCAGTCGCCCCCCTTCCGGCGGTGCCCGCGTGAAGGCTTCGGGATCGGGGGCGGCGACTGACCTGGCAGAGAACTGGCCGGCGTCGACGCCGGGCGGTACCTGCCCCGGATCGATGAACGGGCTTACCCGGTCACAGGGAGCGCGACGACGCCGCTTGCCGCCGCGATCTCCCCGGATCCGGGAAATTGTGATCGCGACCGATGAACCTGACCACCCTTCAGGACCGGGTGCAGGTAAGAGATCCCTTCGGCGGGGGGCACCGTGCAGATCGATATCATGACAAACTTCACCATGGCGCTCCCGGAAAGGCGGGTCAGGGGAGGGAACCCCCGATTATGCCCTTCACCGGTGTCATCCCATGCACCGGACCGTGGGGGTATCACCCGGGGAGGTACCCCATAACCTCCCCCACCCCGTCCGGCGCCGGCCGCGCGTTCCTCCCTTGCTGACCTCTCGGGAGATCTCCTGGCAGACCTGAAAACTGTTGAATGGGCTGGATCTCCCCTCTCCTGGGGTGAAAAAAGTATGTATCCCGCAGGGTGAAGAGCGGAGCAAAATGACCCCGGCGCCCCGGATCTGTGCGGATATCCCTTACCGACCCGCACCCTGCCGCAATATGCGTGCGTTCGGTCGGTCTACCTCACGCGCCCAGCGCCTCCCGGCAGGCCGGGCAGAGCATCTTTTTCTTCCGATCCAGCTCGTCCAGCGTCCGCGGCCGGAACATGACGCATTCGGGTTCCCGGCAGTGCTCAAGCCCGAGGAGGTGCCCGAGTTCATGGGCTCCCTCTTTCGCGACCCGGTCGATCAGGTCGGCGTCATCCGGCACCCGACCATAGTAATCATTTTTGAGGCGGGCGGTCGAGACGACTGCAACACTGCTCACCGGTCGTGCGAGGCCGAAGACGAATTCACATCCCCTGATGTAGAGATCGCGGGGCGTGATGAGTAGCAGGGGGCCGGCGATCTCGTATCTGCGGGTGAGGGTATCCTGCATGCGATCCAGGATCTGTTGAGCATCATGCTGGTTGCGCCCCCTATCGTAACCATCGATGAGAAACGGGTATTCGATGAGTCTGGCCTCTCGCCTGAGGATCATCTCGACCATCCGGGCGACCGGGAGCTCGATCCCTTCCAACCCCTGCTGATCCCAAAGAATATTGATGCTCATTACCTAATTTCTGGGTAATGCGCCACCATAAACATATTGAACGGAGTATCGGGGAGTACATCACCGCCCGCTACCGGCGAGTCGTGGAGGTGGGTATCGGCGATAACCCGGATGCCGCCCGGGTGATCGCGGCCGCCGGCGCACTTGTCCTCTGCACCGATATCCGGCCCGGTATCGGACACGAGGGGCTTATCGTGGTGATTGATGACATCTTCGAGCCCGATATCCGGCTGTATGCGGGGGCGGACTTGATCTATGCTGTGCGCCCCGGTGTGGAGATGGTGCCATCCCTGATCGCGCTTGCTTCCCGGGTCAACTGCGATCTGCTGATCTACCACCTGGGTTGCGAGATATACGAAGATGGCGGGGAGATCGTGGATGTTGGATCGGTGATCCTCCACTGCTACCACCGCCGCGCCCCTTAAAAGAGCGTCGCCTGGCCCGGGGGGAGATCCTGGCCTTTCTCAGCGGTCTCTGCCGGCGGATCGATCTCTTTAGTCTTCCTGACTCGCCCGGAAGGTTTCTTCGCCTTCTCCTCCTTTACCACACCTTTAACGATCTTCGTAGCCCGTGCTTTATCGAGGATGAAGAGGTTGAGCTCGTCGGCGTCCAGGTTGAAGGCGCGGACATACCCCTCCGGATCCTGCTCGACGAGGATGCTGATCGCAGTGAAGAAGTCTTCGCGCAGGGCATTCTCCGGTATATGCGTCATCTCACTGAGTTTCCGGGTGAGACCGGCCCTGACCGCCTTCTGCTTCTTTGAGGCCCCCATCTTTCGCCAGCGCGCCGGCGGCATGATGCGGCCACGGACGCCGTGACCGCCGGCCGCATCCGCGACACCGATGAGCATGATGGCGCTTGCGTACCGCCAGAGGGTGTAGTACTGCCGCCGGAACGTCCGGCCGATATACTCATCCGCCCTCGACAGGCAGGCGTAACCTCTCGCCCGGGATTCGAGATCAGGCAGGTGACTGAGGCTTCCCTCCAGCCACTGCTCGATCGTATCCGGTGTATCCTCGACCTCCATGGCCATGCGAAGCAATTCAGCATCATCCCTCCTGCCCGAAAAAACTCCTCCAACAAGCTCGAAGATGGTGGATCGCTCATCTTTTGCGGAGGTCCTGAGGTCACCCATCTCCAGGCGCTCGTTCCCGATAGCAGCAGCGTAGAGCATGTTCACCGCAGCCCGCATATCGCCACCGGCGCGGCCGGCGATCTCGTCGAGCGCGGCGGGATCACACATGACACCCTCTGCGGCACAGATGTGGCGGAGGCGGGGGACGATCGAGCGCGCCTGGAGCGCCCGGAACTGCACCGGCTCGGTGACCGCCTTGAGGTCTTTTGAGAGGGCGTAGTAGTCGTTTGCTATCAGGATGATCGGTTGTTGTGATGCAGCGATGATCTCAACGATCGCTTTTGCCCCGCCGCGATCCGCCTGCCCGTGCAGGTTATCCGCTTCATCGAGCAGGATGAGTTTGTGGCTCGCACCGGAGAGGCTACCGGTCATGGAACTTGAACCTGCCACCCGCTCAAGGGCCGGTCTGGTCCGCTGGTCGGAGGCGTTGAGTTCCACCACCTCCCAGTTCATGTCGTTTGCGAGGGCGTGGGCGGCCGAAGTCTTTCCGATACCGGGCTTCCCGTACAGGATCAGCGGCCTCTTCTCCCGCGACCAATCCCGCGCCCAATCGTATAACTGCCTGACAGCAGCGGCATTCCCCACAACATCCTGGAGGTGTTGCGGCCTGTACTTCTCGGCCCAGTCCATAGCGATCTATTTGGCGTGGAACATCAAAAATACAACCCGGGTAGAGGAGAGGGGATGTGCGACATTCCGCACAGTCCCGCCACCTCCCGGACCGTTCTTCTGCCGCCGCGATCGCTTCCGGAAGCAGAGAGCATAATACCGGTGAATCATATATGTTATCTCTGATGAGGCAGAATACCATGAAGAAAAGTGGCGTGTTGGTGTTCTTGTGGTGAGAGATTGCTCCACAGATACGGTAGCACAGGCCGTCAGGGAATACGAGGGCGTTACCCGGAAGAGGGTGATCGGCGATATGGTCCGGTCCCTCTGGGTCGATAGTCCCGAGATCATCGCCTCGTTCGGTGAAGACGCCGCCGTCATCCGGCATAATGCGGAGGATGCGTTGCTGCTTGCGGCAGATGGCATCTGGAGCAAACTCATGGAGGCGGATCCGTTCTGGGCGGGGTACTGTGCCGTACTTGTGAATATTCATGATATCGCTGCCATGGGCGGAAAACCTGTTGCGATGGTTGATATCCTCTCGGTCACGGATGACCAGATCCGTGATGAGGTGACCCGGGGTATGGTCGCTGCATCCGCACAGTTCGGCGTCCCGATTGTGGGCGGGCACCTGCACCCGGGCACACCGTATAACGTCGTGGATGTGGCGATCCTCGGGACGGCCAGAATGGATCAGATAATCTTTTCTGATACCGCGGAGGAGGGGGATCAGGTCATCGCCGCGATCGATCTCGACGGCCGGATTCACCCTTCGTGTTGCTTTAACTGGGATTCGGTCACGATGAAGTCGGCCGATGTGGTGCGGGCCCAGATCCGTGTTATGGAGGAACTCGGGAAGGATCGGCTGGTGACGGCGGGCAAGGATATCAGCAACCCCGGGGTCATCGGAACCCTCGGTATGCTCCTTGAGGTGAGCGAGAAGGGAGCGGCGATCGACCTTGAGGAGATACCGAGGCCGGATCTCGCTACGCTTCGCCTGCCCTTCGAGCAGTGGGTGCGTATGTACCCCGGTATGGGTTTTATCCTGACCGCGAAGAAGGAGAATGTGGAGGAGGTCTGCCGCCGGTTTGCTGGTGTCGGGATGGCTGCGGCCCCCATCGGTGAGGTGAACGGGAGCCGGAAACTGACCGTCAGGTACCTGGGTCAGGAGACACAGGTCTTTGACCTGGATCGAAACGGCATCATGCGGATCTTTGCTGAAGGAGAGGCATGCCGGTAAGGGTCGGGCTTGGTGTTGCATCTCCGGATGAGCGGATCAGCTCGACCATCCGGGCGGTCGGCGGGAAGGTCGATCTCGTTCTTTTTTCCCGCCCGGGGGTCGCAGAATCACTCGGGAGCGCGGCTACTGTTGTCGAGGCGGAGAAGCCAGAGGTGGCCCTCGTCGAGGCTCTTGCTGAGGGCCGGATCGATGCCGCCGTCCGTGGCGATCTGCCCGCTTCTCCAACCCTGAAGGCCCTTAAACGGGCCATGGGCGTCGACCACCTGGAACGGATCGCTCTCCTTGAGACAGCAGACGGGCGCCTCTTCCTCCTCGCCCCGGTCGGGGTCGATGAGGGCTGGAAGGTCGAGGAGAAGGTGCGTCTCGTTGAGCGTGGCCGGGAGATTGCACGGAGTTTCGGACTTGCAGAGGATGTAGCGGTCCTCTCGGGGGGGAGGCTCGGGGATATCGGGCGGCACCCGGTTGTCGACCGGACGATGGCCGATGCCGAGCTCGTGGCACGCCTGACCGGTGCCCGGCACACCGAGATCCTGATCGAGGAGGCGGCGAGGCGGTACGGGGTGGTCGTCGCTCCCGACGGAGTCTCCGGGAACCTTATCTTTCGTACGCTCACGTTCCTCGGAGCCGGGAAAGGTCATGGTGCACCGGTAGTAAATATCGACAAAATTTTCGTGGATACGTCGCGCGCTTCAGTAGATTTTACGAATGCAATAATGCTCGCCAATTCATTAGTAAAATCTAAAATATCCCGAATCTGACCATATATCTTGAAAACAACGAAAATTCAGCCTCTTTTTAAATTGATGCCATTCTCTGCTGTTACGGGGATGCCCTGTCCAGATGCCTCTCCAATAGGTAAGAGAAACGCAAATTTTTGAGATAATCCCGAAACGTTTAAATATTAACTCATACACCTCTTTTTAGAGGTGGAAGTAAATTATGGCAGATCTACCTATTGCTGCGGTTGTACGTATCGCAAAGAAGAATGGTGCTGAGAGAGTCGGCAGTGATGCTGCTGCCGCACTGGTTACAAAGGCTGAGGCATATATTGCCGAGCTGACCAGAGAAGCCAACAGGCTCGCCCAGCACGCAGGGCGCAAGACGATCAAGGCTGAAGACGTCGAGCTCGCGGTTAAATCCGCGTAAACTCGATCGCTTATCTTTATCGGGGTCTTTCTGGACCCCTTTCTCTGATCAATTCTTTTTTAGGGGTTTTTGGCGATCAATACCCACCAGCGGGTATCGCAATCCTCCGGGACGAAAGTATAACCGGCACCCCTGCGGTTCAACTACCGCCGGATGAAGCCAGAGGACTATTTTCTGGCACCGGCCACCCATATAAGGTGGGGGAGCCGCCTGCCCGCAGGTTACGGAATCCACAGGCTATGTCCCATAGCGCCCGGCCTCCCGGCAGGGACAGATCGCCCCGGGAAGGTCGCTAAGAGTCTCCACCCCCGCTAACAGCACCCTGACGCCCCTACATACGATTTTTAGCCGCATCCAGTCACCAGGGGGTGTAAAGCGATATCGGCCGCATAAAGTGCAGTCTATAAGCCGCTACGTCGCTCTCAGGAGGAGGGCAGCCCACTTTAGGGATCTCCCCGGGGAGAGTTACAGGAACCCTTTCGTACTCGGCACGTCGTCGATCGAGGGATCGATCGCTACGGCTGCCCGGAGTGCCCGGGCAAACGCCTTGAACGCCGCCTCAGCGATATGATGATCGTTCCTGCCCGTGATAGATATATGCGCAGTGACCCCCGCCTTTATGCAGAGACTGAAGAAAAAGTGCTCGATGAGGTCACCCGGGATCCCCCCCGGCCCCGCCGGCGAGAATTCACCTTCAAAGACCAGGTAGCCCCGCCCGCCCAGATCGATCGCCACCCGGGCGAGTGCCTCGTCCATCGGGACCGCGACGTCGGCAAACCGGGTGATCCCTCTCCCGTCACCGACCGCCTCAGCAATGGCTGTCCCGAGGACGATC
>JAAZID010000112.1 GCA_012510295.1 Methanomicrobiales archaeon
ATGAAAGACGATATAGTTTGACCGCTCATTTCAACCAGGGCTCTTCAATAGAACCTGAAATGAGGCTGATTCAGCTCTCATTCATCTCACTGGAAACCCCGGGCCGAGGGTGACGCTCCAGAGGATCCGGAGAAGACCCGGGCTGTTCGCGCATCCGGCAGAGGTCACGCATCGCCCTGAGCACAAAGAGGGTCTCGCCCTCAAGCGACTCGGTATCGACGATGAACGAGACGAACCCCTGGCGGGCGAAGAGTCCCCGCACAGCGTCGGGATTGGTCAGCGACGAGACGAGCAACAAAATTCGCCCAAACGGCGAGAGCACCCGTCCAACATCCGCGACGAGCCGCTCGATCACCGCCCTCCCGGTGGGACCGCCGTCGAGAGCGTACTCGAGCCAGTCATCAAGCCGCTCCTCGGGAAGCGTCGGCAAGTAAGGCGGGTTAAAGAGGATGAGGTCAAAGGGGCTTGAGAGACCCGAAACGAGATCGGTCCGGACCACAGCGACGCCGCGGGCGCGGGCTGCGACCACCGCATAAGGATTGATATCGGTCGCGATGAGGCTCGCCACCCGATCCTGAACGGCGGCCGCGACGTAACCGCTCCCGGTCCCGACCTCGATCACCCGGTCATCTGGCCGGACTTCCCGGAGCGCCGCCCGGAGGAGGAGATCCGAGTCTTCGGCAGGAAAATACACCTGATCTGGGGCCACATCACCCTCTCGCCGGTAGCTCCAGGCACGCGCTCATACGGTTTGCTATCAGCGCAAACTCCTCAAGCGAGAGGTTTTCAGGCCTCTGTTGCAGGAGATCGTCGGGCAGACCCGCGATCGCTCGCTCGATCACCTCGGGCGCAAAAGAGTCCCTGCCGCTCCGGAGCGCCTTTCGGATAGTCTTCCTCCGGTAGGAGAAGAGCACCCTGACGACATCCGCGTATACCCGCTGATCCGCAAGTGGATATGGTGGTTCATGTGGTGTGATCCTGACCACCCAGGAGCGGACCTGTGGCCTCGGGCTGAACGCATTCGGCGAGAGTTCTAATATCGGTTTTACCGATGCGTAGGTCTGCATCATCACCGAGAGTCGTCCGACACCCGGCCTCCCGGGTTGCACTATCATCCGCCGCGCGAACTCCTTCTGGTACATCAGGACCGCGACTTCAAAACCGCGTTCAAGCAACTGGAAAGTGATCTTTGAGGAGGCAGAGTAGGGGAGGTTTGCGACGACGATATCAAACGGTGGAAAGTCCACCCTCGTCGCGTCACCCAAGATGAGCTCCAGGCGCCCATCCGCAATATCATCAGCGAAGAAGAACTCAAGCTCCTCCACAAGAGCCGGATCGATCTCTACCGCGGTGACATGCGCGCCCCGGTTGAGGAGAGCACGGGTGAGGACACCCTCACCGGGCCCAATCTCAAGTACCCTCCGGCCGGAGACATCGACAGAGCCGGCGATCTTCTCGACGGCCCTCTGGTCGACAAGAAAGTGCTGATCTTTTGGTGCACTCATTTCAATGTAAAGATATGGTATTTCTCGTTTGGATCCTCAATCTCGCGCAGGATCCGACTGATGATCATACGGTCCGGGTGCGGCATCGACTTGATCCTTCCAGATATATCAGAAAAGCTCTCGAACGGTTTTTTCTCTCGCTGCTCGATCACTTCCCACATCAGCTTCTTCCCGATGCCGGGGAGCAGATGGAGCATATGGAACTTCGGCGTGATCGGGAGAGACTTATTGAAGAAGTCGACGAACCGCTTCTCGTTCTCCCGGACGATCTGCTCGACCACAAACGGGAGTTCCAGCTTTGCCGTCGCCGTCAGGTCATCATAGCCGATCCGCCGCTTGACGCGCTCGATCTTGTCCCGTTCTCCATCGCCGATGTAGACGCGGTCATGGATCTGGATATCGGCACCCGCCTTCGGTATGAGCTCGAGCAACTTGAACTGGTCTACCCCGACAGCGAGGACTATTGCTTCACGCTTATAAACCGGACGCGGATCATTCGCATACCCCATGGGGAGTATATCGATGATAACCGCGTTTTCCTCTTTCTTCTCGGTCTTCATAGGCGCCACCCCTTCGATTAGAAGTGGGTCATTACCAGATCAAGTATCTCGTCGAGCTCTTCCGTCGTGAGGTTAAATCGTTCTTTGGCGTAAATTGCTCGCAACTCATCCCGGGTCCGCGGCATCAGGTTCGCGATGCGGTAGGCGATATCTTCCTTCATCTTCTCGAGCTTCATGAGCTCGTCGGCGAGGTCACGGGCCTTCTCAGCGGACGTCTTTGCGAGATGATTGGCATGTTCGATGCTCTTGCGAAGTTCATAGGACATCTCCTCTCCAGACTCGAGCCGGGCGGCCTCCACAGCGAGAAGTGTATCACGCAGTTCAGGAAGCAGTATCCGCTCTTCGCTAACGATCCGTTTTACCTTCATGCCAATCACTGCTGCTTGAGAATTATACCTTCTGCGCTCTTAGATGTTGCGGTCTTGCGATAACCTGCTTTATCGCATCCCCATCCCTGACCTCGAGTACCCATGCGCGCCCGCGCTGTCCGATAACCGTGCCGGTCTTCCCGTGGAATCTCCGGTGGGGCATGCCTTTCTGGACACTCGGCTCGACCACGACGTGAACCCTCTGCCCGATCTCAAACTCCTGAATTACCGCAGATACCGGGGGGATACCGCGTCTTCGAAGGTCCTTCTTGAACTTATACCGCGTCTTCTTGCGTGGTCCGTTGTGATGTGCCATGTTTTACTCACCATTACTCGTTCGTTGTTCCGACCTGCACCACATCGAGGCTGACAACACCTGCGGTGCGCCCCAGGATCCGGGCGAGGCTGGGCGTTGTCCGGCCGTCATCACCGGATACCAGTTCCTTGATGTAGAGGCCTGCTTCACCGACGACTTCGACCTGGTAGCAGCCGTCGATCCTGCCAGTACACTGGATATCGATGACCTGCCGCTCCCGAACCCTGTCTGCCCGCCGGTGGGACACCCGTCTGGGGGTGCGCTGTCGTATCGTTACACCGTTTAGCTGATCGAGGGCCGTCCTGAACTCATCTGACGTCACAGGACCGTCGATCTCGACCAGGATCCTGTATTTTTTATGCGCTTTGTCTGATTTAAGGCTTTGCACCATCTTCCGGTCCGCCCATCCGGTCAGGTTGACCGCCACCCTGCC
>JAAZID010000113.1 GCA_012510295.1 Methanomicrobiales archaeon
AGGATCGCCGCTGTGCGCTGTTTGTTTGCGCAGACCGCCGCGTTCATGCTCCCGCACCCGATGTTATGGGTGAACTGTTCGAGGAGATGGGTATACCGGAAGAGGAGGTGATCCGGCGCAATAACCAGTCCCACATCGCACCCCGGAGCGAGCCTCCGGATCTCGCCCTCGATATCGGGCCCCTCCGGCATCACGAGATCGTAGCCGCATCGCTCAAAGCTCCCACCGATCGCGGCGAGCATGGCGGCACCTTCAGGCGCAAGGTCAGGGTCATTGCATACGGTGTACTCGGCGAGAAATGCCTTCATCGTAGTAAAGGTTGGCCGACAAACATTTGACCCTGACGATCGGCCAAATGTTTGATGCAGGGGAGCGACTAACATAACCCCAAATGAAGCCGAAAATAATGCTCACCAACGATGATGGGATCACGTCCACAGGGCTATGGGCGGCGTACGAGGCGCTTGCGCCGATCGCCGATGTCACCGTGGTCGCGCCTGCCACCCAGCAGAGCGCCGTAGGGAGGTCAATATCCATCTTTGAGCCGATCCGTGCGACCCGGGTGACGATGAACGGGGTGCCGGCATACTCGGTCGGCGGGAAACCGACGGATGCCGTAATCATCGGGCTGTTTGCACTGCGGTTAAACCCTGACCTCGTCGTCAGTGGCATCAATATCGGTGAAAACCTCTCATATGAGTCGATCATGACCTCCGGTACCGTCGGGGCCGCGCTTGAGGCGTCCAACCAGGGTGTACCGTCTCTTGCGTTCTCGCTCCAGGTTGAGGATCAGGGCGACAAGTTTGACGACCCATCGCAGGTCACGGACCGGTTTAGCGATGCAAAGAAGGCAGTCAGGGAGATTTGCGAGAAGATCCTCGCAAACGGGTTTCCAGAGAATGCTCATGTCATCAACGTGAACATCCCGACACCGGTGTGCGGCGGCTACGAGATCACCCGCCTCGCCGAGAAGCTCTTCTATACCGGCGTTGAGGAGCGCTTTGACCCCCGGGGGCGCCCGTACTACTGGATCGACGGACCATTGTATGAGGATGCCGAGGAAGGGACTGATGTGCACGCGATCCAGAAGGGCAATGTCTCGATCACGCCGATCACCCTTGACTGCACAGCATTCCGCGCCAAAGCAGATCTCAGGGGTATATTCGGCGGTACAGATTCCTAGTTGAGGAGGTGGTGAAGCGATGAACAAGGCACGGCAGGAAGAGTCAAAGCGGAATGCCGGCTACCACGCGGCCGGCATGGTCGAGGATGGTATGGTCGTCGGCCTCGGCACCGGGTCGACCGTATTCTTTGCGATGGAGCGGCTCGGCGAGCGGATCGCCGGCGAGGGTCTCTCTATCGTCGGCGTCCCGACGTCCTACCAGGCGGCGATCCGGGCACGCCGGTATGGTATAGCGCTCTCGAGTCTTGATGAGCACCCGGTGCTCGATATAGCGATCGACGGAGCGGATCAGGTCGACCCGGATCTCCGTCTGATCAAGGGGCGGGGGGCGGCCCACCTCCGCGAGAAGTGTGTCTGTGACGCGGCGAGAAAGGTGGTCATCGTCGCCGATCAGACGAAGATGGTAGAGACCCTGAGCGCTCCGGTGCCGGTGGAGGTGCTCCCGTTTGCCCTGGAATCGGTCTCCCGGCGCCTCGCGGCGCTCGGTGCCAGCCCGATCCTCAGGGAGGGGGTGAAGAAGGACGGTCCGGTCATCACCGATAACGGCAACTTCATCGTCGACTGCGACTTCGGGATGATTGACGATCCCGGGGGTCTGGAGGCTGCGATAGCTGCCATTCCCGGCGCGCTGGAATGCGGTCTTTTTACCGCCTATAAAGAAAAGATATGGGTTATTGTGGGCGAAGAGAAGGGTTGTCGCGTCATATCACTGCATTGATATACATTCTCGCATCTTCTGGATGAGGTCTAACTGGTGCCGGGCTTCTTGCCTCTTCTCCTTCTCGATCGTATCCATTATCTCAGTTATTGGGCGGGAGAGCGTGTAGATCTTCACCGGTCGGCCCTTGCTCTCGGACTTGCTCTCACGGGTATCTATCCAGTCACACTCCCGGAGGTAGCGCATGGCGATACTGACCTCTGGTTGACGGAGATCAGTGCCCCGCTCGATGTCGCGAGATGTCGCTTCATCGGTATATGCGAGATATACAAGCACTTTTGAAACATTTCTCTTGATGCCGATACCTATAAGGAGCTCGGCGAGTTCCTCATCGCGTGGCGTAAAATACCGTACTTTATCTGACCTCATCCGTTCACCATCAGACAGTATCTATTGTTTTAAATCTGACTATAAAAATATTATTATTCTAATAAGCGATTTTGGGATTATGGTTGATTTGAAAGAATTGATGGAATATCAGGCTGATACAGCCAATCCTTTCTTTATTGGATCAGCAGATCCGATGCCGGCGAGGTGAGGCGGCGGGGGTGTAACCAGCCCGGGGCGCGGACGGAACACCAGGTAGAGCGTTGTGATGTGGCTTTTTGGGGGTGCCCCCTCTCTACCTGCAGGTGATGGAGCATCCTGCCCTTCACTCCCACCCCGGCCAGCGCCAGCCGGTTATGTGATCTTTCCCCGTTCTGTGAGTGTTGGGGCAGTAGTACCTCTTGTCACCTTAAATTCACAGATCCCCTACTTCTCTTCATGACTATATCACCTTCATATGGTGGCGGAACTCTATTTCCTCATGAGGTTGTTGGTACTTTATCCATTCTCCAAATTTTCAAGATAAGATGACAAGGGGCAGCAGTCATGATAGCCCCGGAAAGGCCGGCCCGAGAGCCAGCTCCGATCATGCCCTTCCCCGGTGTCATCCCATACGCCGGACCGTGGGGATATCACCTGGGGAGGGGCCGGGGAGGGAACCCCCTCCCCGTCGACAAAAACCATACCGGCCTTTCCCAAAGTGCCCCGCCCCGGAGCGGGGTTTTTCGTGGTGAGAGCCTGTGCGGGGCGCAAGCCTGGGAAGGCGAACCCGGATACCGCTCTCCCCTCTCCTCCACCCCACCCGCGCTTCGCGCTCCTCCCCCGCACCCGATAGCCCCAGAAAGGCCGGCCCGAGGTGCCGGCCCTGATTATGCCCTTCACCGGTATCATCCCATACACCGGACCGTGGCGACAATCATCTGGGG
>JAAZID010000114.1 GCA_012510295.1 Methanomicrobiales archaeon
CATCAGGGAGTGCCGGCGAGATCGGCCGGCATCAGGGGGGCGGTGAGGATGCGGGCGAAGCGTTCCCACCGCCGGGGCCCGGACGCTCCGACGTAATCCCGCACACGGCGGTATCCCTCATGCACAGCCGCCGGGTAGGCCCCGAACCCCTCGATGCACCGGAGGCAGTCCTCTGCCGTCTCCGGCGTGAGGAGTAAGACACCCTTAAGAATACCACAGGCCTCCTCCCGGGGGAGGGTGCCGGCAGCAAGCCCGGCAGCGACCCGGGCGGTGCCCGGGTAGAAGAGACCGGTGGCGATAGCACTTACACCGTCGAGGAGCGCGGCATCATCCGGTTCAAGCCCGGCCAGCGGGAAGAGAACCGCTTCGGTAAACTTCGTGCGGTCAGCGCCCGGGAAGGCCATCTCCACCCCGAACCTGGCGGCCCCCCCGGTGATCGTCGCGAACGGTGATGCAACCGGGACGACCGTATGCTCGATCCAGTCCCTGCCCCGGACCAGGATCGCATCCCTGATGGCCTGGATCGTGTGGCGGCCGGGGTATCCCTCGCTACAGGCCAGGGGGAGGATCCGGTCGATGGTCACCGGGTGATCGATGTGTACCCGGATAAGGCTCCGCCCCCCGCCGAGGTAGCGGCTACACCCCTCCCGGGCGAGGTACTCGATCCCCTCACCCGGCGGGAGCATGATATGCTCTGCGGTCCTGCGGCGACTCTCCGCGACCGCGGCCACAAAGACCTCAAAAAACCGGTCAGGAGGCACGACAAACGGCGCCATGAACCCCCGGTATCGTCCGGCAAGATCTCCGCTCCCCGGGAGGATACCATCAAGTGCCGTATGAAACCCCTCGAACCAGCCTGGATCATCCCCGGGCGCCGGGACGCCGAAGGCTGCATCGAAGTCGAAACTCCCTCTGGCGCGTGCCTCAAGCGCCCTGACCAGCCCGCGGAGGCCCGCATGACGAACCCGGGCGTCATCGGAGAGCGGTTCGATCGTATCCAGGGTCGCAAGCAGTTCGCCGGCGTAACCGGCGACGCTCTCCGGCGAAACCTCTACCGTGAGCGCCTCCTCCCGCAACCTCTCCGGGCCGAAATAGGTGTTCACGTATCCCGGGTCGCTTTCCCCAAGCCAGAGTGCGCATTTCACATAAAATCGTGCTATGTCGTCCATATGATGGTGATCTTCTTCCAGACTGCCAGAGACGTCGATAAGCATCCTCTCCTCAAGATTATCTGTTTCGACATCTCATTAAATGCCTTCCCCGGGGCCCGGAGGGCAGAGGGTTTACCTGCTCCCGCGCCAACCCTCCTGTACCATGAACGAGTCGCTCCGGCAGGTCGTCCACCTCGTCTTCGGCCTCGGGATCGCGGGATTTATACTCGCATTTGATCGCGATATCGCCATATCCGTCCTCGCTCTCGCCCTCTTTGTCGGATTCATCCTCTCCGATGCCATCTCCCGGGGCTACACCATCCCGGTCATCTCGACGATCATCGGGGGCCTGGAGCGGCGCGATGCCGTCCCGGGCAAGGGAGCACTCTTCTTCGCGTTCGGGGCGCTCTTCTCCCTCATCTTCTTTGAAAAAGAGATCGCCGCTATCGGGCTTGCGGTGCTCGCGTTCCTCGACAGCACCACCACCATCGCCGGCACCCGGTTCGGAAAGACCCGGATCTATAACCAGAAGTCCCTTGAGGGCACGGTCACCGGTATAGCGGTGACGACGATCGCCCTCTCTCCCCTCGTCCCGCCACCTGTCGCCCTCGTGACCTCGGTGGTCGCGGGGCTCGCCGAACTCGTAAGCCCCATAGACGATAACCTCGTCATACCGGTCGCGGCGTGCCTCGTCCTCACCCTCCTCCCCTGACGGGAGACCTCAATCCACCGTCAGGATGATGAGCGAGTCCGTCCCCTCGCGCCCCGGCGATATCCCTTCGGTCAGCACCACACGCTCCCCTGGCTTGATCAGACCGGAGTCCCGGATCGACTGCATGATCGCCCCGTGCCAGTACTCCTTCTCGCTCCTGATCAGGAACGGGTTGACCCCGTAGGAGAACGCAAGGAACCTGAGGGTGGCAGGGTTACGGGTGAACGCGAGGATCCAGGCCTCCGGTTTGAACCGCGATATGTTCCGGGGGGTGTTTCCCGAGCGGGTGGGCGTCAGCACGTACCTGATGCCGAGCGCATCCATCGACTCGATGACGTTGAGAGAGACGACGTCGTTTATGGTGATCCCCACCCGGCCCTTTCCCTTCCTGAAGTAGTCGACGAGGTTGCACCCAAGCCCGATGGTTGACCGCTTCCCCTCGGTCGAGCGGGCGATCTTTGCCATCATAGCAACCGTCTCGACCGGGTACTTTCCGATCGATGTCTCTTCGGAGAGCATGACCGCATCGGTCCCATCGAGGATGGCGTTTGCGACATCGGTCACCTCGGCCCGGGTGGGACGGATGTTGTCGGTCATCGAGACGAGCATCTGCGTCGCGGTGATCGCCGGCCGGCCGAGGATATTTGCCTTCTGGATGATCTGTTTCTGCACCGCCGGGACATCCTCGATCGGTGTCTGGACACCGAGATCGCCCCGGGCGATCATCACCCCGTCGGTCTCTCTCAGGATCTCATCGATGTTTGTAAGTGCCTCCTGCCGCTCGATCTTTGCTATCACCCGGATGGCCTTCCCCGACCGGGCCGCATGCTCCCGGGCCCGCCTTATATCCTCCGCCCGCTCGATAAACGAGATCCCGAAGGCATCGACCCCCTCATCGAGCCCGAAGTCGATGCACTCAAGATCCCGCTCGGTCACGGCGCTGAGGGCAACGATCCCCCCGCCGCCGACGAGGCTCACGCCCTTGCGCGAGAGCAGTGTGCCTCCGGAGACCACCCTCGCCCTGACATCCCTCCCGGTTATACCGTTTACCTCGAGCTGGAGGAACCCGTCGTTGATGAAGATGGTGCTCCCCTCTGAGACCAGGTCAGGGAACGGCTCAAAGTCGACCGGGATCCGGGATGGGTCATCAGACGCCGGCGCTGCGGTGAGGGTGATGGTATCGCCCTTATGGAGCTCCACGGGTTCCACCGCGAGGTCACCGAGCCGGATCTTCGGTCCCGGAAGGTCGATTAAGATCGTGACCGGGAGCCCGACGTCTCCGGCAGCCGCCCTGATGTTCTGTATGATCTCCCGGTGCTCCTCGAATG
>JAAZID010000023.1 GCA_012510295.1 Methanomicrobiales archaeon
GGTCTCCAGATCGGCCAGAGGGTGCGTGTCCGCCTGATGGCGACCGATCCCTGCATGGGATTCATCGACTTCGAGCATACCAGGTGATCTTGCATATCCTTTTGGTAGCAAAGCCCCCATTACAGGATAGATGACCGCCCAAAACCTGGTAGACTGGAATGAAGTCTGGCGCTCCCGGATGGAGACGAGCACTAAACTGAAACGAAATAAGGGATGTTCTGATTTCTGGGATAACACCCGGAGAGCGAAGAGCCGTTCCGCCTCTTCCACCGGCGATGACTGCGAACGCATCGCCTGGGTCACCTCCGCTCTTCCGATCACCCCTGAGGCCCGCGTCCTCGATATCGGGGCCGGGGCCGGTGCTATAGCGATCCCCCTCTCGCAGCAGGTTGCGGCGATCACGGCGGTCGAACCAGCGCGGGCGATGCGCGAAGTCATGAAAAAGACGGTCGAAGGTGCCGGGATAGAGAATATCACGATCGTGGGCCGGCATTGGGAGGATATCGACCCGGAACGCGATCTCGACCCGCCCTATGACGTCGCCTTTGCATCGTTCTCGCTCGGGATGCCTGACCTGAGAGCGGCGATAGAGAAGATGAACGCTGTCTGTTCCGGGACCATCGCAGTCTTCCATTTCGCCGGGTTACCCTACTGGGAGCAGATCATGCTCGATACCTGGCCGGATCTCCATGGGCTGGTGTACCAACCGGGCCCGAAGACAGACGTCATCTTCAACCTCCTCTACCAGATGGGGATCTACCCCGACGTCTCGGTCTCCGCGTATGAACACAGGCTCAATATCCCCGACCTTGATGCCGGCATGGATATGCTGAGGGATCGGCTCCTCATCGAGACTCCGGGACAGGAGGATACCCTCAGGGAGTACCTCGCCGCCCGTCTCACCCCTGAGGGCGATGGGCTGGTGTTCAGGCACCAGGTACACCGCGCCTGCATCACGTGGGAAGGGCATGCCGGCCGGTGAGGGGACAGAGAGATACTTACGCGAGGGCCTTCCATCCGCAGAGCTGCGCGCCCTTCTCCGTATCCTCGCACCCGACCGGCGGCCACTCTCAGAAATCCATGCCCTGGTGAGCTGATCCTCCCATCTGTCATCGCAAGGGTGCGTTTGTTCTACTGCGAAGGTGATACGGGAGCGACGAAGGATCCCCGGGAATAGGTGTATCGACGACAACGCCGATGGGAAGGGCAGGTCAGCAAATAGAGATGTCGGGAGACGACCGGTTGAAAAATTGTAGAGAGGGGTATTTTGGGGAATGGTTCCCGCTATTCACTACGTTTCAAAAACTTCTGAAAACTGACTCTTGATCTGGTTTAAACGTTCTTCCTGGAGGTTGATGCTCATCGCCATGCTCTTTATGGCCCGCATGATATTCTCGCCCATACCCGCCCGGGCATCCTTGATGTTGTAGGTAGTCTCCAGGATCTTCAGGAGGCGCTTGTTGATATCAACATTTTTTGAGAGGCGCTCATATTCATCGATGATCGCATGATCCACGCCGGCCTCACGCGCCCGTTCGATCTCGGCAGCGATCGAATGCCGGCGTGCCAGCACACGCTCAATGGCCTCGTAGAGCTGATGATGGGTGGTGGGCTTGAGGATATAATCCTCAATATAGATACCGTACTGACTGGCTTCTTCCGGCGTGAGGGGTTTTGCTGTCAGCATGAGAACCGGGATGTTGCGAGTCTCAGGGTTGCCCTTGATCCCCTCAAGCGTCTCCCACCCATCCATCGGTTCCATCATGATATCGAGGAGGATAAGATCGGGGGTGGTCGATTTTAAGACTTCCAGGCA
Organism: Methanomicrobiales archaeon; assembly: GCA_012510295.1. Lineage (GTDB taxonomy): Archaea > Halobacteriota > Methanomicrobia > Methanomicrobiales > Methanoculleaceae > Methanoculleus. The sequence continues at coordinate 1,817 of JAAZID010000023.1, forward strand.
CTCTCCACCGCTAAAAGCTGTGAGAGGTTTGTACCCTCCACGTTCAAGTATTGTAACAAAGACATCGACGATCATGGGGCTATCGTCGACGATAAGTATCGTGTACATCACATCACCTCTCCAATCCGGGTTGCTATGGTAGCTAGCTGCCCCTGTACTGTTGGGAGATCTGCAGACTTATCTATTACCGCTGTGATCAGGGCGGCCTCTCCCGCACTAAAAATGAGGATTGTAGCATCGATTGTGGCGATGGTAATCATGGCTGGTTGTTGCGTGTGCATGCTGCTACAGGCTGCCTCCGCCGACGCAAGAACCGTCGCGCTCGCCGCCGCGAAAAGAAGTGATGGTGAGGGGCTACCCTCCCGGAAGTACTTTCCTATAATCAATCCCTCGGGCGATACGAGGGCACACGCGACGACACTGACAATGGACCGGATCTCGTCGATATACGCCTGAGTTTCTTTTTCCGCCGAGGGATGGTGATTCATTTCTCAACCCCGATTTCCACTACAGTCTTATATGCACATAGCATGATATATGGATATCGAATCAATTATCCCTTCGAACCCACGCAGATACCATTTTTGCTGTGATTAAGGAATATATGGCCTTTGAGAAGAAGAAAGAGGCCGCTCCAACCGGGGATAGGTTTTCGGACTGCTTCACATGATCCTCCCCGGTCTCCTGCATACCAGCAGCTTGCGCTCTGTCCCCTGCGAGGCTGTGATGACCATCCCCGGCAAGCACCCTCGGGGTTGAGGGGATCCCTGGCGGTGATGTCGTTCATCCCGACCCCGCCGGCAGGTATCTATGTCGACCCCTGCTGGATGGATGAGTATCATCTGCAGGGTGGGGGAGCACCCTGGCTATCCTTTGCGTTCTCACAAAAAATTGGGGATTTTCTGGTGTGTGATAACCACATGATAACTTGAGGCATCGGGGGTGGTTGTGCCCTCCACCCCCGACTTTTCCTTTCCATCATGCCGGTGGAGGATTCCAGAGAGGTGTTTTGCCTGGATCTGTTCACACCGGGCCTGTTCCCCGGCGCAAACAGCAGCCTTGACGTTGGTGCAAATTGGTGTGTGGTAATTCGAGGTTTCACCGACCCCAGCCGTTCTCATGCCGGTCCGGACCAATAGTGCCTGTATGGCCCGGATAGCAGTAGAGATTCCCCGCTCTCGTACTGGCTCTGGGGATCATGAGTTGATCAATATATTATATATACATTTCTTCTATTGCCTTGCATTGTAATGTGGCATTGTACCTATCGTCAGCGCCATGCACCCCGGCATAATGCTATATCCCGGGCCGCCAAACTCTCTCTGCACATGGAGTCCAACACCGATGCACTCTCTCCCCTGCTCAGCGCCTTAAAAGAGCACCCAAGGGGAATGTCGGTCTCTGACATTGCCGCCGCCGTCGGAGTGAACCGAAACACCGTCTCCCGGTACCTCGACAGACTCCTCGTATCGGGGCAGGTGGAGATGAAGACCTACGGGAAGGCCAAGGTCTTCTACCTCTCACAGAGGGTTCCCATATCGGCCATGCTCAATTTTTCATCAGACCTGGTGCTCGTGCTCGACCGCGACTGCAAGGTCATCCAGGCAAACGATGCCGTCTGCGCATTTATGGGAGTGGAACGGGACAACATCATAGGAAAAGGTGTCGAGGAGTCACAATTTGCTGCGTTCGACCACCCGCTGATCCAGGGCCGGATCGCCGAGGCGCTCAACGGTAGCGAGGTCACAGAAGAGCTCCGGTTCCTGCGGCACACCGAGGAGCTCTTCTTCCGGGTCAAGTTCCTCCCCACCGTCTTTAACGACGGGGCGCCAGGGGTCACCATCGTCCTTGAGGATATCACCGAGGGACGGCGGGCTGAGGAGGCCCTGCGCGAGAGCGAGATGCTCTTCCGGAGCCTCGTCGAGAACATAAACGACCTGATCCTGAACGTGGACGAGACCAGCGCGTTCACCTACGTCAGCCCGAAGAGCCGGGAGATCCTCGGGTACGCGCCCGAAGAGATGCTCGGGAAGACCCCCTGCGATTTCATGCCCCCCGGAAAGGCCGAAAGTGTCAGGGGACACCTGGCGGCACTCATCGCCGATCCAGAGCCCCGGATACTCCTCAAGTGGATGATGCTCCACCGGGACGGAACCCCCACGACCCTTGAGGTGAGCGGGACACCGATCTACGACATGATCGGGAACTTCACCGGCTACCGGGTGGTCTGCCGCGACATCAGCGATCGGGTGCGCGCGACAAAACGCCTGGCCCAGTGGAAGTCGTTCCTCTACTCGGTGGTGAGCAACATACCGAGTATGGTCTTTGTCCAGGAGGTTGATGGGGGGACGTTTGTCTTCTCAAACGAGGCCGCAGAGGCCTTCATCGGTATGACAAAAGAGGAGATGGCCGGGAAACAGGCCCGTGACCTCTTCCCGCCCGACATGGTAACATTTTTTGATAATGGATATCAGGAGATGCAGGATCCGCTGACCATCCGGGAAGAGCAGGTCCGCCTCCCGGACGGGCGGATCCTCTCCCTGAAGAAGATCCCGGTCGTTAACTCCCGCGGCGTACTCCGGCACATGCTCGGGATCGTAGAAGACGTCACCAGTCGCGCAGCCGCCGAGGACCGCCTGGTCGCTGAACGTGACCTCGCGCAGGGCTACCTGGATGCCGCCGGCGTCATGATCGCGGTGATCGAGGCGGACGGCACCATCAACCAGGTGAACCGGCGGGGGTATGCGATCCTCGGGTATACCGGGGAGGATCTCACCGGGAAGAACTGGTTCTCGACGGTCGTCCCGGAGCGCCTCCGCGACAGGCTCACCCGGAACTTCGCCCGCCTGACCGCCGGGGAGCTTGAGCCACCCCCCTACGAGGAGGGCCCGATCATCACCCGGGACGGCCGGGAGGTACAGATCCTCTGGCACAACGCCCTCCTGCGCGACACCGAGGGGAAGGTCCTGGCGATGGTGAGCTCCGGCGAGGAGATCACGGGGTAGTGAGCCGCTACCCCTTCCAGGGAGGTGGATGTGGTGCCTGCCGGTCGGAAGAGATCGGGGCGCATATGCGCGCGCCCAGAATCCCGACCAGCTGCCGGGAATCCCCGGCACCCGTGAGAGTGCAGGGATACGCACGAAACATGCCGACAATCGACGTTTCCTGCCATACCACGCGACTTCAAGGTCACCCCTTAAATATGCCCTGCGGCACATACTCTATGGTGACAACCTGTGGTAGACTTCCTCTCCCTTGTCCTCATCGTCGTCGTGGTGCTGATCGTAGCAGGCATCGTGGTGGCGTTCATCAGCATCTATAACCGGTTTTTCTCGCTCAAAAACTCATCCGAGGCGACGCTCGGCCAGATAAAGGTCGCGATGAAGAAGCGACTGGATATGATCGAGCAGCTCCTCGGTTCGGTGAAGAGCTATGCAGCCTTTGAGAAGGAGACCCTGACCGGGGTGACTGCGATGCGGGCCCGCATCGGCAGCGCCGGCCCGGGCGACCTGAACGAACTCGAACGCGAATCTCGGTCGCTCCTCGGCCGCCTCCTCGCGGTCACCGAGAACTACCCCGACCTCAAGACCTCCCGGACGGTGCAGGATCTGATGGGTGCGGTCAAGGGGGTCGAGGACGAGATCGCGCGACAACGCTACACCTACAACAACATCGCTCAACAGTATAACACCATGACCGACACGATACCCTCAAACCTTATCGCCGGCGTCATGGGATTTACCAAGTTACAGTACCTTGAGTTCGGCGAGGAGATCGAGCGAGCCCCAACGATATCGTTCTGATAGACCATGCGCTTGACTGAACGGCAACAGATCATCAGCGTCGTCGCCATCACCCTGATCATCGGGGTGCTGGCGATCTTCGGAGCGACCGCGATCCCCTGGCTCTTCCATGGAAACCTGGAGATCCAGCACTACGATGCCACCTTCTTCGAAAACGGGACCCTCATCGAGCGGTATACCTATGACGTCCACGAGGCCGGGGAGTACCGGATGCTCTTTCGCTACTGGGATGCCCCGCTCACCTTCAGACCCGCCGATCATCCACACATTGAGTTCCTGAGTATGACCGCACCTCCCGGAACCATCGGCTACGTTACGGACGCGGAAGGCGAGGTCAGGACGGCCGCCGGGAGTGCAACCCCTTCGGATCTTGAGGTCATCAAGAGGCTCGCTCTCCCAAGCGAGGTGGGGATATTCAATCCCGGTTATTTCGCCCCGGGTACCTACATGGTGGAGTACCGCTACCGGATCAGGCCGCCGGTCGAGTATGATGGAGAGTGGGCACACCTGAACCTGAAACTCGTCGATGAGCACGTCCCCTACCGGGATCTCCGTATCACCCTCCCGTTTGCAGGCGTTATTGAGGAGGTCTACACCCATCCCCCGACCCTTGATGTCGAACGGACGGCAGAGGCGGTCGTCATAACCGGGAGCGCTTCCCAGGACGATGCGCTGAACGTTGAACTGATCCTCGATCCAGCGTTCATGGGGGAGATCGATGGATTCCCCGAGTACGTCCCCGACGTGCGACAGAAGACGGCCGATGCCTATCGCTGGCCGGGGATCCTCTACGGTGCAGCGGAGGCTCTCTACTACCTCTCGATCCTCCTCGTGCTCGCCATGCCGTTCATCCTTCTCGGGATCTACATCCGCTACGGCAGGGAGAAGCAGTTTACCGTGCCGGAGTACCTGAGCTTCACGCCGAACGTCGCGCTCAAACCCTGGCAGGTGAACCTCCTCTTCAAGGGCGATGCGTTTGAGTTCGACGATGACGGGTTCTACGCGACGGTGCTCGACCTCCACCGGCAGGGAAAGATCGTGGTGACCGAGAAGCCGGACGGCGGGGTTACGGTCCGGATCGTCTCCGGGGAGTCCTCCGACCCCTACGAGCAGCGGGTGTTACACTTCCTCTCAAACATCGCCGACGACCATGTCGTGGATACGACCGAACTCGAGGCGTTCGCCCGGACCGCCCGGCGGAGCCCCGGCTACCAGCACCGGATCCTGCAGTACCAGCAGTCGCTTGCCGCCCTGACCAGAAGCGTGGACACCACGCTCTCCCGACAGTACGCCAGGGATGGCCGGGAGATCATCCTCCCGCTCATATTCATAGGCGCCATCCCCTGCGGACTCTCCATACTGACGTTCATATTCGCACCGGGCGCGGCCTATCTCCTGATCCCGGCTGGTATCCTCTCGTTCATAGTCGCGGTCCAGGTCGGTATCGCGGCCACTTTCCCCTCAACGCTCTTCGGATTCTGGAGGGATGACTGCTACAAGGAGAAACTTGAGTGGGATGCGTTCGCTTACTTCCTCTCCGATCTCGCTCTGATCAAGAAGTACTCGCCTGCCGACCTCTCGATGTGGGGAGAGTGGCTGGTCTACGGGACCGCGCTCGGCCTCGGAGAGGCGGTTACTGCGGCGATGAAAGACCTGAATATCAGCCTCCCGGATGCCGGGGTGCCGCTGTATTCAAATATCCCGGTGATATTCGCTCCGATCGTCCTCTACTCCCCGCCTTCGAGCGGTGGGGGTTCCGGTGGGTTTGGCGGCGGAGGGTCCTTCGGCGGCGGTGGCGGTTTTGGTGGTGGCGGCGTCGGGGGGCGCTAATCCTTTTTAATCTCGCCGCCACAACCATAGAGCATGAAACGGGGTCCGAAATCAGAGTGGATAAAGATCCGGCAACGCCGGATCGTCGATGGCGTCGAGTACTACGCCGACCGACTCTACGAGACCCAGCAGGCTGCGAGAACCCACGCCCGGCAGCTCGAGTACCGGGGGAAGGATCTCCTCGTCTTCGGGACCGCTACCGAGGGTGGGCACCGGGGTTACGCTGTGTTTGTGAGAAGGGAGTAGGTGGTCGGCCGGGCCGGATGAATCTCCTCCAGGGTTGGAGTTTTGCACCCCTCCGCACAGCTACTCCCACTCATCGCGGAGAACCGCCCGGATATCGGCATCCTCAA
>JAAZID010000115.1 GCA_012510295.1 Methanomicrobiales archaeon
GTGTAGGGTATGGCGTTGAACGCCCGGCGTATCTTCTCGACCGAGTATGGCATCTGCTGGACGTCGGATGCGATTATAAGCGGTTTTCCAGCCCTATAGAGTTCCTCGATGATATCAGACATCGCCATCTGCCGGGAACTCGAGAGGTGGATCAGGTTACCGTCGAGATCCAGGGCGGCGATCCCGGTGGTCGTCCCGGGATCGAGCCCGACGATCAGGTAACGGGGGCGGCTTGAGAGCGGTTCAAACCGTATCCGGTCGAGTTCCCTCCCTGCCACCCGGACCTGGACGTCGGAGCCCCGGGAGGAGGAGACCGGGACCATATCACGGGGGGCGACGACCCGGAACGCAACCCGTGAGTACCCGCCGAAGGCCTTCGTCTCCTTCTTCTCATAGTCGAGACCGGCGCCCCGGAGCTTATCCTCGATCCGGCGGGCCTCCTGCATCACATCGCCGTGGATCTTTCTCGTGTAGCGGTTCTGGCTCCACCCGCCCCGGCCCGGCGATCGGCGCCTGCTCACCACGATATCGGTGGTGTTCTCAAACGCTATCACCTCAACCCCCGCCCCGAGGGACGCCACCTGCGCCGTCGTCCGGGCCTCGGCGTGGGGATCGAACTTGTTGAAACTGATGTTGTAGCGGGCGGCGACCTTCCCGAGCGTCTCTTTTCGCTCGCCGCCGGTTACCTGGACGAGTTTTGTCGACGGTGGGAGCGCCTGCAAAAAGGCATAAAGTTCGCTCCGGTCGGCCGCGATCTCCTGGAGGCTATCCACGGCGAGTATATCGGGCCGCTCGGCGGCGAGGATCCGCTGGAGCCGAAACCCCGTCACCTCATCCACCCCGAGGATCTCGCCATCCTCCATCCGGCAGAGGGCGTAGACGGGCCGGCGGGTACGGGAGCGGACCGAGCCTTTGATGATATCGATACCGAAAACTTTCACTCCACCACCCTCGCCAGTGCTTCATCAAAAGCGTATTCGATGCCATATTTCCGCTTGAAGTACTGGAGGATGTTCTCAATGTCCCGCCTGAGGAGGTCGTCGGCGTTCGGGTGGTCGGTCTCCACCCACTGGGGCCAGTCGATCAGCCAGCACCGCCCCTCATCGACCATGACGTTGAACTCGCTTAAGTCACCATGGATGATACCGAGCCGGTAGGCTTCACCGACATTCTCGATGATATCGTCGAGAACCGCCTCCGGTTCCTCAAGGGTCGCCCGTACAAGGTCGACCCCCGGGACAAACGACATGACGAGGACATGCCGGTTCAGGTCGACCGGGAGCGGCACCGAGACGGCGGGGTGGAGTATCTTCAGGGCGTCGTACTCCATCTTCGCCGACAGACTGGATGCGAATATCCAGGGGCAGTGCCCGGCCTCCGGCATGTAGCCGCGTTTCAGGCGGGCCGACTGGAACGACCGCTGCCCGACGCGGTGAAACTTCAAGGCCACCGGCCCGAGTCCCATCGCCTCACAGACCTCTGACTCTTTTCCGACACCGATCAGGATCCCGAGCGCCTGGATGGTGCCCCGGCGGGTGAGGGTGTGGAGGGCCAGGGCGTCGTAGCCGTTGAAGACAAGGGCGTAACCCTCGTAGGGAACCTTCTCGTACCTGACCATATCCATGGCTATCAACCTGCCCAGCCGGTAGGAGAGCTCGGACTCGGAGTAGCCTGTGGCCGGCCTGAGCACCTCGAGCGGCACCCACCGGTAGCGGCGCATGAGGCGTTCGAGGGTATGCAGGATCCGGAGTTCGTAGGCGTGCAGGGATCGCACGTAATCTGCAGGAACAGGCATCTTCTACACCATTTATGTACCGCGGGGTAAAAGAATGATCGGGATAGCAATGCAGTGCAGCAAGTGCCGCCGCGACGCGATAATCTTCCAGCGATACTCGGGGCTGCACCTCTGCGAGCAGCACTTCAACCGCGATTTTGAGGCGAAGGCGAAACGGGCGATCCGAGAGCACCGCTGGATCGAGTCCGGCGATCGGGTTGCGGTGGCGCTCTCGGGGGGCAAGGACTCAAGCGCCGTCCTGTACTTCCTCCACCGTCTCCTCAGTAAGCGCCGGGATGTCGAA
>JAAZID010000116.1 GCA_012510295.1 Methanomicrobiales archaeon
GAGGAGGGAGAGTCGTATAAGATCAAGCGGGTCACCGTCCCCCCGAAGCGGCGACTATCGCTCCAGATGCACCACCACCGCTCCGAGCACTGGGTGGTCGTCACCGGGTGTGCCGAGGTGACGATCGGGAGTGAGACCTACCTCCTCAGGAACGGGGAGTCAACCTTCGTCCCGGCGGGGACGATCCACCGGCTCGCGAACCCCGGCATCCTGCCGCTCGAGCTGATCGAGGTTCAGATCGGGGAATACACCGGCGAAGACGATATCGTCAGGTTCGAGGACGACTTCGAGCGAGCATGAGTGGCACCTACAAAACCGATATAATCCTGTGTACCTAAATAATAGGTGGATGCCCGGGGTACCCCCATGTGACCCCGGGTTCGGTTCTTACCCCCGTAGTGTAGAGGTCAACCATGCAGGACTTTGGATCCGGCGACGGCGGTTCGAATCCGCCCGGGGGTACTCAGATTCTGGCACAGCTTTGTCAATGCCCGGTATCAATGTTACCAGGCCAGGGCATAACCCCGCAGGTGCCGCGAAAGAACCCAGAATTCGAGTTATTTCCCCCTTACCTTTATAAGCAGCCGGCTCATTTTCTACTTGTGTCCCGGCCTGTTACTCCTGATATGAGCGGCGATCGCAACCGGCTCTGTTCCTCTACCTTCCCGGGGAACAAAGGCGCCCTCCGCGTTGCCGCGCGGGGAAACACCTTTCGTCTCCAGAGACGCCTTCCTTCAGCGAAATCGCAACGCCGGTTCGAACCCAGGAGTATTGCAACCAGAGGGGCGCAAGAAGGGCGCGCATCGGCCCGGGATAACCAGACCACGCGCCGGCCCTGTGTGTGGTCTATGGCATCAGGGAGATCAGGGCGTTATGCGCGAGCGCTGTGAGATTGGAGGGAGAAAGTGATGGAGCCACCCCCTCTTCAGACCGCTTATCCATCGGTGTGATACCCTGAGACCGTAACCAGTCAATATCAACAAGAACGTACGTTTCACTGTAATCTCCATGCGAGATATCCATGTCAAATAGATTTTGATATAATTCCATTCTCCCGGAACTACTATCGAACTCCCAATTCTCTCTCCCGGCCTCATTCGCATCTTCAAAATCCTGATAACTTAACCGCGTTGTTTCAAGGGCATCCTTCTCTGTGCCGATACTATCGATATCCCATGCGATGTATGCATGATCCGGGCGAATTATAATATACGGTCGTATGCCTATCCTTTCCAACGCGGAAGCGAAGAGAACTGCCCCATCGATGCAGTTTGCACTCCCACTTGAGAGGGACTCATCCGGAATACTGACCCGTTGTGAATTACCCATACCAAACGCTACCGGTGCATGTACGTAGCTCAGGTTGTAGTCGTATTTCAGTGCATTATAGATAGCTTTTACCTGAAGATTTGTATAGTTCTTTGCCCCGCTACATGACGCTGGAGAGCCAATATATCCCGGCAACCTCCGCTCAAGTCTATATTCCCCATATCGTTCATCGGAGTCGCTTGTCGCCCGCTCTTTCGCCTTTGCCAGTAAATCGGCAACTCCCCTTGACTGGGGAGTGACAAATGTGGCGATGAGGCCATGGTAGATTGTAATCTTTCCCCTTGAGTCTTCAGTGGCCCACACCATCTGGTCCATCGGGTAGAACGTGACCGGCTTTGTCTGCGCTTCGTGGAGAATCCAGCTGTCATCATCCCGGTATTCAACCGTATAATACAGGTTTGCCCGGGTCGGTGTCCTGATCCCCTGAATTCGCTCAACATCCAGTATTATGAACTGCCTGAACATCGATGTACTCCGGGCGTCGATTGTTATCACATTGATAGTTGGCGTACTGTAACCCGGGTACTGCGATGTGAGCTGAACCCTGACGGGCACTGCAGTCGGGTTCTGTATGGTGTACTCGACATCTGATACGTTTAAGAACCATGTAGGCCTCAGGTTATACCAGGCTAAGGGATAATCTGATCTATAGTCCACAGAGACCAGAATAGGAGAGTTCTGGTATCCGGGTGACAGCTCTTCAGAAACTTCAGATATCAGAGCGGGCAGATAACAGGGCGTCAGCGAGAGAGAGAACACTATCCAGCATACCACAATATGGTAGACGGGGATCGTTGTGAGGGTCATATGATCACTGCCCACTACACCCTGTGAACACGCGATCGGCTATAAATAGCTTCCCTCAAGAACCTGGCCACCTATACCTTCCAGGTGGATCAGATCTCTCACCAACCGGGGAGGAGTATTTTTTTTGACTGATCCCTGCCGGTAAAGAAAATTACAATCACCATACGTTGCTACTGGATTCTGGAGCACATAACCATCATCCCAGATCTATCGAGGTAGCTTTAGATCTATCGAGGTAACTTTATATTAAATAAAATATAGTAATGGCCGGTGAAGACTGGCATGACCAGATTGTGCCGCATTGCCGGATTATTTCTCCTCATAACAGCGATCTTCGTGATCGCACAGGGGGTACAACCTGATCTCACTAATAATGTCTCTTCAGGTGACGACCAGGATCCCGCATCTTCAATGGCCACCGGGACCGGGGACACCGTAAGCAACCTCCAGGTGGTGCAGATCACCAACCATACAGGAGGAAAGCTCTTCCCGCTCATATGCAGTCACCCCCGCATATCGGGTAACTGGATAACATGGGAGGCACGTGAAAATGAGCGCGATGGAGGAGGACTGTACTTATATGACATAGCAAATGGAACCGAGAAGCGGATCCTTGATTGTTCCCGCTTCGTGACAAAACCAGTGGTATCCGGCAACTGGATTGGCTGGGTTGAGAATCAAATTGATTCATCCGGAGATGATTACCCGTATATCTGCGCGTATGACATCCAGAACGACACGATCATTCAGGTTACCACCGGATACCCGGCCATGCCACTGCAGAAAAGTGAATCCCGGGCTTTAGTGATGCATGAGATGTCTACGTTAGATATCTCAGGTGACAGGATCGCCTGGCATGATAGAAGAGACGGAAATATGGACATCTACTATAAAGACCTGTTATTATCCGGGGAAGAGGAAGAACAACTGACTCGCACACTGGCAGATGAGACCTGTCCGTCGATATCAGGTGATCTGGTTGTCTGGGCAGAGCAATACTATATGGAGGGATTTAACATCATTCTCCACAACCTGACCTCAGGCGACCAGAAACGGATCACTGATCTCCCTGCTATGCGGAGGGACCAGATGATTTCCGGAAACCATGTTATCTGGTCGCAATTCAGGGATACAGATTACGACATCTGTTGTTACAACGTCTCATCAGGCAACACGACCTGGATCACAGATGAACCTGTAAATCAACTCTGGCCAAGGATCTCCGGTAACATCATCGTCTGGTCTGATGATCGGGGATGGCGCGGCCATGATATTTACGCCTACGATCTCTCAACACAGACCGAAATACAGATCACAGATGATTCTGTAGACCACATTTGGGCAGATGTCGATGGAAATACCGTCGTCTGGACCGATGACCGGACCGGCAACTATGAGGTTTACATGTGCATGCTGGAGAACGCATCAGAGGTCGAGCCTCAAGTATATACAGTCCAGCTAAACTCCATCCCCGCAGGGGCTGATGCCTACGTAAACGACGTACTATGGGGGCGTACGCCATCGACGTTATCCTTCGATCAAATCGGTATGTACCACATCAAACTTTTAAAGAAAGGTTTCAGGCCATATATAGCGGCGCTCGACGTCTCCGCATCGATGACGTATGTGGTAAACCTCGAACGGGAGGTATCTGGTAAGCCTGCGGGACTCGATGATCTACGAATTAGCATAACCGTGGATTCAGTCCCACGAGGTGCGAATGTCTCAATAGATGGAGCGGATCGCGGGACTACGCTGACTACTGTGGTCAACCTGCCTGCCAGTAGATATCCGATCGAGATAACCCTTGAAGGCTATCGACCCAACAGCACGATCATACAGCCATCAGGGCTGGACAACGTGCTCAACGTCACCCTGATCCCTGAAACAAACGACACAAATTTGGGCGGATCCCTGCTGCTGGAAAAAGACAACTGAACGGGTTGGAGAGAACAGATGCTCACTGATCTGTCTACAGAGCAGAAACGCATTGCAGTCTCCATCACCCTTCTCGTTTTTCTGATATACTGCGGATTTGGCATATCGGTTTTTCCTCCGTTGAAGTTGCATGAAGTCATTGAATTCGCTCTATGGAGTGGAGCGATCGGGTTCCAGGTCACCGGCATATGGTATCTCCTTTCCCGGATAGACAGGTTATTCAGGGAAGAACTGATGCCGGCGACCTGTTATCCGGGCGATGATATTCTGTATACGGCAATGAAACGGATACTGTACAATAGCGAGCACTTCGTCGTATTCATCACCGCCTTCCTCTCCCCATTCATCATTATCGAACTCATCAATATCGAGATAGGAAATATAAACCTCGTATCCTGGTTGCGGCCCGAGATCGGGTACCTGGGTGTATTCTACGACGTTTTTCATTATGGGGTGACTTTTGCCAATTATGTTCTGCTCGGGACGATCTTATGGATCCTCTTCAGCGCTGTATCTGTATTCAGAGAGATCAAATATACCAGGTATGGGATATGCGATATCGTTGATATCTATTGCCCCGATCGGGTCGGAGGTCTCTCTCCGGCTAAGAAGTATCTATTCAGCATCCTCTACGTGTTTTTGGTGAGCGTTACATTGCTGCTGGTGAGCCATATCAGCATACTATCTGTTCTACCCGCTGCTTCAGACCAGGGATTGTCGCTCTATCGGTACTTCAGAACTATTGCATGGTTCTGCACATTATCGATCTTTTCGTTTTTGGGAGTTATTTTGACTGTTATTGGGTTAAATAGACTCTGCTCTATCTGCGTGAAGAAGATTGAAGAGCGGATAATGGGCATAAACGAAAGGTACCGCATCTTCCAGGAAAAACTCTTCTCTATGTCACCTGATGAACCGGGTATGTCAGAGGGGGAGATTAACAACCTGAGATCGGTTATCGAGATCTACAGTAATGAACGGGAAAAGTTGCTACGGTGGCATTCAGAGTGTAGCGGGATCAATGTCGGAACGGCGGTCAAGATCTTTGTGGCGTATATACCGCCACTCGTAGCAATAGTGTTCCAGGTATTACAGCTGCTCCATTACCAACCAACCTGATTGAGCAGGTCAATACCATGGCTCTGGCTACATGTAGCGCATGGTCATCCGGATAGCCGTTCGCTCTCTATCCTCTTCTCCTTCATCGCCTTCGCCCGATCGATGAGGTACTCGAGCGTTGCAAGTTCGTCGGCGATCCCCCAGGCCTCCCGACTGCGCGCCTCGTCCTGCAGGCGCCGGCACTCATCCTCAATGCGGATGAGGTCGTCCATCGTGTATTTGTGATACCGGGCAAGGATACTCCCATACTCATCCGAAAACGCGGCGATCTCCTCTATGATATCTCTCTGGCGCTTCCTTGCGGCAATGGGACCCCTCTCTGCCCCGGACATGGCATCCTCCATTGCTCTATATTTGTCACTGGAAGAGTTATTTTTTCCGAAAACAATTCGCCGGGGATTGCACCGGGAGACCGCCGGCACTGCGTCCGTCACGCGGCCCTCATGATCCTCGCCTCCCCACTTATCCCGACCGGGGTGGGGAGCGAGGCCATGTGGGCGACCAGGGCATCGACATCAGGCGGGCCGTAAACCAGATCCGCTCCTTTCGTAAACACGGTATACCCGTCGCCGCCGGTTGCGAGGAAGTCGACCATCGCCACCGTGTAGTTTGCACCCGGCTCCACCGGGGTGCCGGCCACCCGGATCTCCGTGACCTTATCTCCTGCAGGCCGCGTATCATCGAACGTGTATGACAGCCCCGAGACAGCAAGGTTGTGAGGTGGCAATGGTGTCTGCCACTGTTGCTCCAGCACATCCCGGATCTGCTCTCCTGTGAGGATCATCGAGAGAACACTCGAAGAGAACGGTTGCACCGCGTAGAGGTCGCCCCAGGTGACGTCACCCGCCGGTATATCCGCCCGGAGTGAACCGGTTGTGATGAAGGCAACATCGGCCTGCATCGCCACCCGCTGGCCGTCGGCGACAAGGTTTCCGAGGGGAGACTCGCCGGCATCGTTTGCCAGGTCTGTGATATCCGATGAGGTAGTCGTAACGATCCGGCCCGTCATCGGTTCGACCATCTCTCTGGCAGCTGTGAGGAGCGCGGTGGCCCCGGGGTCGGGATTGATGCCGGACGCATACGCCGGGACGATCTCAGCCGTCTTATGGGTGATATCGCCGGTGATGGGGTCGATTATGAGATCGATATCAGCAAACGCCCTGCCGTAGCTGTATGCCTGGGTCACCAGCACCTGATTCCCCCCGGCGTTCTCCAGATAGGCGTTGGTGAACTCGTGGGTGTGGGCCGATAAAACGACATCTACGTCTGGATCGAGGCCGGCGACGATCCCGGCAACCCTGCCCGTCACGTTGCACTCACTCCGGGTCGGGCCGTCGTAGGCCTCCTGCGAGCCCCCTTCGTGGAGGAGGATGACGATCGCGTGCACTCCCATCTCCTGAATCTCGGGGATATACCGGTTGATCGACTCGGCCTCATCTTTGAAGACGATGCCTTCGATGTTTGCCGGCCTCTGTATGGAGGGGGTCTCGGTCGTGGTTGCACCGATGAACGCGATCTGCACGCCATCGGCATCCCGGATCGTGTAAGGTGCGGCGATGGGGGTGTCGTTTACCTCCCAGAC
>JAAZID010000416.1 GCA_012510295.1 Methanomicrobiales archaeon
CATCCTCATCATCCTCTGGAACGGATGGATGTTCTTGCCTATGTCGTGGAGGACAACCGTCAGGAGCGAGCTTTGCAAAAATCGATCCGGTTCGAATCCACAGACCTGTCCGGTTCGCCGGATCAACTCCTTCTTCCCCGCGACAGTCTCCCGCCACGCCCGGTATGCTGCAGTGATATGCTCTTCGTATGTCTGATCTGGTTTTGCCCAGTACTGTCGGTTCATAGGAGGACTACCCGTTTGCCATCAATGACGTACCCCATAACCGGCGTCTGAAGAGTGACCGGAGATCCCACAAAAGTGAACTTCATCCGTTCGGTGACAGTACGCTGATCTCCTTCGAATTCGAACGCTGTCGGGAGCAGGAAGGTCTGGGGTGTATCCACCGTCTGCGTCACAGGGAGCTGCCGGAAATCAACTGCCGGGGTGCATTCTGCTGAAAGATCTCCAGGGAGGACGGTATGATCAAACTGCGCCAAAAGTTCGGCGTTCACCTCGTTGATCGGGGTAATTGTAGTAATTTTAAGGAGATCGTCGCTGTTTCCAGCGGTCAAGGCATATACTGGCGACTTCATTGCTTCACGGATCATCTCCAGGGGCTCTGTAGATTCGGCCCCGAAGAAGAACATGAAGTCACAGTCGGTGAGGTATTCCCGGATGAGGATACTGTAATGCCTTCGGTTCCGTACATCCTCAGGAGTGTATCGCTTCTCTTTACCGGTCACCTTCCGGTAGTTCCAGAGATCTCTCATCCGGCCCTTGTGCAGTCCGCGAACGCCAACCCGAAGTCCATGCTCGGCAGTAAATTCATGTACCTCCGGGAGCGATAAGCCTAAAGCTGCGCCGGTCATGCCGATGATCGTGGTCTTTGGGGGGAGAGGCAACGTCTGATGAAATGTATGGGTCTCCGGCACACGAAAGGATGCAGTGGCCGCTCTCCCCGATACAGAGAAGGAGAACATTGTTCCCCCTTACCCGTAATACTCGTCCACCCACGCAGTCATCGTCGCGAACGCATCTCCGATCGTCACTGCACCCTCAATCTCACCGTTAAAGATCCCGGTTCGGACTCCGATGACTGACGCAACGATCTCTGGGCGATAGTCATCAAGGGTTTCCTGGATCATTGCAGCATTGATCACGGAGTTGTCCTCAACACGGACGCTCTCCAGGAAGATCGGGTTCTTCGTCTTCAGTATTGCTGCCGCCACAAACTTTGGGGAGATATCGGCAAGGAATCGACTCTGCCTCCCGGAGGCCCAGAGGTTCTTCAACGCGGCGAAGAAGGCCTTCACCCGGTTTGCTCGCTCTTCTGGCGTCAGATCTTTATCGAATTCACGGCCACACCCGACACGATCGAGCTCGATCAGGATTGTGCCTCGATAGAGTCCGGAATGGATCTCGGTCTCAAAGATGTTCGGGTTGCCGCCGGCATCCACCGCCATATAATTCGTGCCGAAGTCCAGATCGCCCAGGTAGGGGGTCAGTGCGATGAGTGGTGATACACGGACAACCGAGGTTCTCCTGGTTGCTTTTCCCTTTGCATCCTCTGTCGCAGACTCTGTGCCCATGTATCCGAAGAGATCATCGTCGATGTAGTTGTCCGGATCCTGCTGGGTCGTCGCCGCTCCTTTCTTGATCGTGGCAGCCACTCCTTCTGAGAGGGGCCATCCAAGCACCTCAAGCTGGTTTCGTAGTGCCCGCCGTACTGCCTGGGCAGAGACGTAGGGGTACTCATCAACGCCCATGGCAATTTTTTTGATGCTTGAGATATTATCTGCTTCTTTATCGCTGCCGTTGAGCGACGCAAACGATACTGGTGTCAGGTAGGTTACAGTTATGGCTTTTGCCTCTTTCATACAGTTCACCTCATATTAACTTGCATCCTGCTGCTCTTTGTCAGGTTGATTCATGAAATTGTAAGTGTTCAGTGCTGCGATCATGCAGAACTGCTTAAATTCCTGGAAATTCTGGCCAAACGCCTCACCGTTCTTGTAGAGATCGGCGGTGACGGAAGCGCCATACTTCATCTGGATCCGGTTCACCTCGTTGAGGAAGTCTTCCGGCCGACGGGCTTTGCGCAACCGGAATAGGTCTCCCTTTCCCTGTTTGCGTTCACGGCCGGATTTAGGGCTGATCGCCATGCCGATTGTTTTGCCAAGGCTCACAGCCGTATCGATTAGTTCCTGTTTCATGGGGTCTTTCTCCTGGATGAGGATTTTTTCATACGCGATAACAAAGTCGTGGACGGGCTTGATGTACTGGACTTTCGAAGTGTTTATCCTGAAAACGTGTTGCTCGACGAGATCCACAGTACTCTGCCGCAGCAGGATCCGTTCGCAGATTCGGTTGCGCATCAGGGTCTTATTCTCATCTTTATCCTGATTGGAGTCGACGAGAATCTGCATCATCTGCCGGAGGGGAATCCCATGGGATTCCATGTACTCGAACAACCTGAACATGTAGACAGATTCCCTGAAAGGCCAGATCATCTTGCCCATCTGGGTGTCTCCGAGGGCTTCGGTGTAAAGAATAAAGATCTCAAGGGGAGCACGGGAGAGAACCAGATTACACATTTTTTCGAAATCAAAGTCCGGGGTGTCCTCTTCCTGATCATCCGGACCGGTCTTGCTCAAAACTCTTCGGTAGACTGAATAAAGGAACGAGAAGAGTTGCTCATAGGGTTTCTTGAAGTACCCGCCCAGGTCCGTGTCGAAGTTGCGGAGAAGGTATGGGTCGCGGGTCTTTATGGATTCAAACGAACCAAAAGTTTCATGCATCTTCTCAAGACTCGTGGAGTACGGGAAGTACATGTGACTGGCCCCCCCATCCGTGACGTAGAACCCGGGGACCGGGACAAATTTCCCGATGTAGTCACACTTCCAGCAGACCCTTGCGGGCTTTCCGCATTCAGAGTTGAAGGTGAGTGCTCCTGACGCCCCCGAGATCATGGGAAAGATGGTGCTCCCAATCTCGGTGAGCGCGTGAGATGGGTTGCCACAGAGGAAGCAGTGTCCTTTGGGTTTTCTCTCCTTCGGTGAGATGGTCACCTTCGGTTGGTATGCGTTTGGACCGTCGAGAAGAAGGTTTGCGCCACCGATCTTGAGCTTGTTCTGTTCGAGGAATTCGCCCAACCGCTCTTCAAGGTGGGTGTAGTCCGCCGGGAGCGTCCCCTTCTTTTTGTCTACATACTTGATCTGTCCCTGTGTCGGTCGAGGGGCTTTGTTAAAGATGAGGCCCGCGATCCCCGTCGGCTTGGCTCTTGGGAATCTGATAAATCGGTCCTGTTTTGAGTCGTAGTAGAACCCGGCCTTCTCCTGTTCCTGCTTCTCGCTGGATGTGTTGTAGTATCTTTGCAGAAGGGTTGAGTACGTCGCATTCAGGAAAGCAGATACGTTTTCTTCCGTTCCCCTGACTGTTACGCCCTCATCATCCAGGCTGATGCCCACATTGGTCTTTTCAGGTTGTCCCATGCAGGCGAGTTCGTAGAAACCGAGGAGCCCGGAGTCGATCCAGAAATGACCGATTTTCGGGAAACGGATTTCACGTACAGTGTTTGACATGTGCAATCATTCACATTTTGGTTGTTCGCGTGCGTTACTTTTCGGAGAGAGATGAATAAGCTTTCGGTTTTTGCATGGTCTCAGGATCTCTCCTTGCTATATTCTACTGGTATATGCGGTTGTTGTTTTTTCCAGGGAATCGCTGGTCACTGATATATGCCTGTCCTAAAGATCATTTTTGTTTGGAAGGTTAACAAAGTCACAATGGACGCGCAGATATATATAGATTTTGATGCATTGCTGCGTAGAGTCCGTCTCCACACAGGAGTAATTCACATAACGGCTTTAGAGAGTGTGTACACCAGGGGATGCCGCCGATTGCTCGATCTCTCGCGTTACATTTCTTTTGATGGCTAAGATGACGAAACGGGACTTACCGAAGCATCCGCGCGAACCCGCTCACGGGTGAAAATAGAAAGGGGTTGTGAGCTACCCCGTGCTCAGCGGTGAGGAGGCTTCTGCTCCACTCTGAGAGGCACCGCGGATCAGACGAAGTGTTAAGATAGTGTGTACTCTGACCGCTGTTTGTTCCAATCCTTGTTCTCATGGATGTGCTTCGGCTTTGTTACCTCAGGCTTATGGTCGCTGTCAACCTGCCAAAGTTTCAATCCTTGTTCTCGTGGATGTTGCACTGGAAGTATAGACTTTTGTTTGAGGCTCATTTTTGTATGACACTCATGGGGCTTAGTATTTGCTCTCGTGAATGTTATACTTGAACCGCGTCATGCATCTGTAATGCAGTTTTAATCCCTTTTATACCTGATGTTGCTCGTGAACCGGTTTTTGCGTCTGAATCACGTGGAGCCGAATTGATTTCAATCCCTGGTATCGCTTCTTATTATCCAAGATATGACCGGGACGGCTTCCGGCTGAGGGAGCGGCGGCGTTCCCGGGAAAGAACCTCTCTTTTGCCACGTGATAGTGGGCTCGAACGATCCGGAGCAATCACCCCGGTCAATGCCGGTGATGTAAATCCCCCTGACGCGGTACTTCTCCTTCTCGGCGCTCCACATCCAGACCGTCGGCTACTCAGGTCAGGCGCGGGCCGAGATCACCCTCACCGGGATCGAGGATACCGGCACCCGTCGCCGCAACCATAAAATAGTACACTCTATAGTATATTACTTATGAGTGTCTTCCTCAACCGAGACAGGGAGCTCTCTCATCTCCGCAAGCGGTATGAAAGTGGCGATCCTGAATTTGTCGTGCTCTATGGCCGGCGGCGGGTCGGAAAGAGTGAGCTGATCAACCAGTTCCTCCGCACCGCCACAGGAGTACACCTGATCGCACGGGAAGAGTCAAAACACCTGCAGCTCCGGAGGTTTTCTGCAGAGCTGGGCGCCTACTTCAATGACCCGTTTCTTCAAAAAACCGGCTTTTCTGACTGGGACAGCTTCTTTGAGTACCTTATCCAGCGCGCGACTGATCGTATCGTGATAGCCATCGATGAGTTTCCCTACCTGATCAAGGAGGATCCCTCCCTTCCCTCAATGCTTCAGGAATACTGGGATAGACGCCTGAAAGAGACAAAGATATTTCTCATCCTCGCAGGATCGAGCATATCGATGATGGAGTCGGCGACGATGGAGTACGGGAGCCCTCTTTATGGCAGGAGGACAGGGCAGATCCTCCTGCAACCCCTCCGGTTCGTCCATATTCTTGATTATATGGGAGATATGAAGAGAGCAGTCGAGTTTTACGCGGTCTTTGGAGGGACGCCGGCGTACATCATGGCCATCGATCCAGAACAGGAGATACTGGAGAACATCGAAGAGAAGGTGATGAGAGAGGATTCGTTCCTCTTCAGGGACGTGGAGTTCGTGCTCAGGGCCGAACTCGTTGAACCGAGATACTACTTCTCCATCCTCTTCTCCCTGGCAGGAGGAAACAACCGGATCGGGCTTATCTGCAATGATACCGGCCTTTCAAAGAGTGTTGTCAA
>JAAZID010000117.1 GCA_012510295.1 Methanomicrobiales archaeon
CCGGAGATGGTCGGCCACCGGCGGAGGCTGAAACTCGGCAAGCACGCGGGCCGGCACGCTGTCCGGCAGATGCTCACCGAGGCGCATATGGCACCCACCGATACTCAGCTCGACGAGATCGTCCAGCGGGTGAAGGTGATCTCAGGAAAAGGCAAGCGGGTGACGGATGCGGACCTCTACGAGATCGCTGAGGGCATCATGCAGCTTACCCCCAACGGAAAGACCCTGGAACTCCAGGGTATCGCCGTCATGACCGGCAACCATGTCATACCGACGGCCAGCGTCAGGGCGACCGTCGAGGGAGTCGAACATGTCTTCTCAAGCGTCGGCAACGGTCCGGTGGATGCGGCCATAAAGGCGATCCTCGGGATCATCCCGACCCCCATCCACCTCAAGGAGTTCAACATCGAGGCGATATCGGGGGGCACCGATGCCCTGGGGCACGTCACCATCGCCATCGAGGATGAGCAGGGCCGGGTCTTTGATGCCAGCGCCTCAAGCGACGACATCATCCTCGCGTCGGTCGAGGCGGTGATCAACGCGATCAACCTCGTCTGCCGGACGCGGAAGAACGACCACCGGCCAGGGGCCGGATAGAACCACGGGGGGCGGAAGCTCCGCTCTCCCCAAAACACAAAAAAATGTGGATCAGGTTGTGCCGGGAGGCTGCTGTTTTCCTTCCAGCGCCCCCCTGATCTGGGTGGACAGCTGCTCGAACCTGCCCTGCAGGGCCTTCTCCTGTTTCTCAAGGGACTTAACCCGGAGCTCAAGCGTCTCGATGCGCTCGTTTAAGGTTGCAAGCACCTGCTCCTTGCTCTTCTGCATCATGACGCTGCCGACGTTCATGAAGACCACTGCATCATCTGCGACGTCGCCCAGATCCTCGACGGCCCGCCTGGCCTCGCGGATCGAGAGATCATACTGCGCTTTCTGTGAGACAACGGTCTGCAGCTGCTGCTGCATCTGCTGGAGCATCGCCAGCTGATTCTGTACTCTTGGTGGGATATTCTCCATATTCGCTAACCCTCCTGAAATGGAACTGACTCCTGTAACAATATTTCGGATGGTGGACCGGAGGGGCGCAAAACCTCCCCTGCCCTTTCTCTACAGGGTTGGGGCGGCAAACTCATAAAGAGCCCGGTCTGCCGGGATCGGCATCGGGGGAGCGATCACGCTGGTCCTGTTACCCGGTGCCGGGGGCGCGGGGACGCAGAAAAAACAGTGGGACCTGCCCCACAAACCCTTAGAAGTTAAAGTGCCGGCCCACGATCTTCAGGGCGCAGTAGTCCCCGCACATCGTGCAGGCATCGGCATCGGCCGGCATCCGCTCATCCCTGATCGCCCGGGCGCGCTCCGGGTTGATCGCGACGGCGAACTGCCGTTCCCAGTCGAGATCCCGGCGGGCATGCCCCATCTCGAGATCGTCATCCCGCTTCTTGAGCTTGATCATATCCCCGACGTGGGCGGCGATCCTCGAACTGATGACGCCCTCGTAGACCTCTTCGGGGGTGGGGAGCGCCAGGTGCTCGGCCGGCGTCACGTAGCATATGAAGTCGGCGCCGTATGACGAGGAGAGCGCGGCCCCGATCGCGGCCACCCGGTCATCGTAGCCGGGCGCGATATCGGTCACGAGCGGCCCGAGCATGTAGAAGGGCTTCCTGTTCGTGACGCGCTTCTGCAGGACGACGTTCGTCTCGATCTCATCGACCGGTATATGCCCCGGCCCCTCGATGATCGTCTGCACGCCTTCAGCATGTGCTTTATCAGCGAGCTCTGCGTTGATGAGCAGCTCCTGGACCTGGGCCCGGTCGGTGGCATCGTGGACCGCGCCCGCCCGCATACCGTTGCCGAACGAGAGGGTGACCTCATGCTCCTTTAAGATCTCGACGAGGTAGTCAAACTCCGAGTAAAGCGGGTTTTCCTTCTCGTTATGGAGCATCCATGCGGTCATGAAAGCCCCGCCACGGGAGACGAGACCGCCGTGCCGCCCCTGGTTCTGCAGGCGCTTCATCGTCTCATAGTTGATCCCGGTGTGGATCGCCATGAAGTTGGTCCCGAGCTTCGCCTGCTCCGCTGTTATCCGGAAGAGGTCATCCTCCTCCATGTGGACGACCGCACCATGCTTCCGGGCGGCCTCGATGAACGCCTGGTAGAGCGGGACCGACCCGACCGAGAGGGTGGTCGAATCGATGACCCGGCGCCGGATATCCAGGAAATCCCCGCCGGTGGAGAGCTCCATCAGCGTATCCGCGCCGGCAAGCTCGGCCTGCCGGGCCTTCTCGATCTCCATATCGACATCGACGATATCAGACGACGTCCCGATGCTCGCGTTGACCTTGGTCCGGAGCCCCTCCCCGATACCGCAGATCTTCACCTGCCGGTAGGGAGAGACCGGGATGGCGATATGCGCCCCGGCCACACCACGCCTGACGAACTCCTCGGTTACACCCTCCGCTGCTGCGACTATCCGCATCTCTTCAGTGATGACGCCGCGTTTCGCGTCTTCTATGAGACCCATGACGATATGGTTGGAAGAAAGACATGATAAAGACTCGTTTTTCGGAACCGGGCTAAATTAGGCTTGATCTCTCAACAAGTAAACTTGACTTACACTTATTCAGATAGAGTTTCTTAGCCGGAAAGCCAAGGCTTACAAGAAATGGGAGAGTACCGTTATACCACTCGGTGAATGGATTTGAACGTCAATTTTGGAGGTTTTGTTCCCATCAGCACCGTCGACTGGCGGGGGAGGGCCGCCTGCACGGTGTTCCTCAGGGGTTGCCCCGCACGATGCTTTTACTGTCATAACCTAGCCATCCAGGGTGGCAAGGACCTCCGTGACGCGGACGAGATCCTCGGTATGATCAGGAGCTCGCGGACGATCGCGGGCGCCGTGGTCTTCTCAGGCGGAGAGCCGACCTTCCAGGGACCGGCACTCATCCACCTCGCCGCCGCAGCACAAAAGATGGGGCTCTCCGTCGGGCTGCATACAAACGGCATGTTCCCCCACGTCATCGAGACCCTGCTTGAGCAGCACCTGGTGGATATGATCGCGCTCGACGTCAAGACGACGTGGGAGCGCTACGACGACCTCCTGGGCGTTGCCGCGGTCGATTCAGTGCGGGCATCACTCGCCGCCTGTAAGCGAGCGAAGGCCGACGGCACACTCGGTTCGTGCCAGGCAGTGGTGACCCTCTTTCGGGGGCGCGAGGGAGACCTCCCCGCGATCGCGGAGGCTACCCATGGACTGGACCTCGTGCTCCAGCAGGGGGTCAGCCCGGGCTTTGACCCCCTGACCCGGCAGGAGATCGAGACCGCGGCAAGACCGCTCGGCCGCCGGGTCTGGATACGGACCAGGGAGGATGGCGAGGTCGATTACGACCCGGAACAAGAATGATCCGGGTGAGGCCAACCATAATGTTATCAGGCGCACAAAACCTCAATAGAGGTATCTGTTGCGACCGATCGCAACCAGTGCATAGCCGGCCTGATCCCCGGCACGGTCCGCTGTTTCTGAATATAACACAATAAGGTAAATCCTGAAATACAATGGAGTAAATCCTGATGAAAGTCATTGGAATCGTAGGTATGCCGGCAAGCGGGAAGGGAGAGGTATCAAAGATTGCCCGGGATCTCGGGATTCCAGTCGTGGTCATGGGAGATGCGATACGGATGCAGGCGGCCCGGGCGGGTCTCCCGGCGACCGACGCGAACCTCGGCGCGATCTCAGGGGAGTTGCGCTCAGAACTCGGCATGGATGCCATCGCCCGGATCACCATCCCCCTCATCGAGACCGCCGCCGCTCCCGTGGTCCTGGTGGATGGAATCAGGGGGGACTACGAGGTAGCGACGTTCCGGGAGCATTTCCCCGACTTTGTGCTCATCGGGATCGTCTCATCGTTTGAAGCGCGGTATGCGAGGCTCACGGACCGGGGGCGATCCGACGATGCCCTCACCGCTGAAGACCTCCGGACCCGGGATGAACGGGAACGCGGTTGGGGGCTTCTGCGGGCTCTCGCGCAGGCGGATCACACGGTCATAAACGAGGGCACGCTTGAGGAGTTTACCGGGGAGATCCGGAGTCTGCTCCGGCGCCTTGGAGGGACAACATGAATCCAGCCCCGTATTTCTCATCATCATCAAAGATCTGGGCGGCGCGGGACTGGGTCTTCGGGATCGAGGAGCTCGGGTATACCGGGTGGGAGATCGTCGCCGATGGGAACTACCGCCTGGACAACCCCGATAACTTTGCTGCGATCCGGGAGAACCTCGAGAGCACCGGACTTCGCGCGACCGTCCACGCACCCTACAGCGACTTAAACCTCGCATCGCTCAACTA
>JAAZID010000118.1 GCA_012510295.1 Methanomicrobiales archaeon
CCCATGCACCGGACCGTGGTGGGGTAGCTATCACTACATAGAAGAGGCAGAGGCTTTTATGGGTGACCCCACTCCATTTCACCTGAAAATCTCCAGAGCGAGGTAACACGATATATAGTCTGGAGCTGGCGCTATGGAAAAGGCTATAGAAAATGTTACAGAACAGCAGATACTCCCCCGGCGAATTAAGAATGCTGATATCCCCGAATTTTTCTGTTATTCTCCGGCAGTAGAGTACAGAACCCTGCCGGAGAAAGTATCTCAACTGCGGGAATAAGGGCGGGAACAGGGGTATGCGAAAAATTATTGATTGAGGAGGTTACGCCTCTTGAGCCAGTCTACCTGGGCCCCGACATAGCGGTAGACAATATCGCACTTCTCGTCCTGGAAGCTCCAGGGAACGACGATAAGAAGGTCTCCCTCACGTATCCAGAGGCGCTTCTTGATCTTGCCTTTGATCCGCCCGATACGTGTGACTCCATCCTCACAGCGAACCCGTATGTGGTTCGCCCCAAGCATCAGGTCAGCCCTGGCAAATATTTCACGGTTTCGTTTTTTCGGTAACCGCACCCGTACTATCTCTCCAGTTCCGCCTTTTTGTGATCCTCGTCTATTACTCAGTTAATCAACTCCAGTGGGCAGGCGACACCAGACTCCGCCTGCATATATTAGCTGGTGGTGTATACACTAATGACCCGGGCCACCATTAATGTATCTCCCCCTCAGCATCAACTTTGTCCGAAGGGTAGTTAAGGTTTGAATGTACATGAATGAAGAGGATCTTTGAATGGAAAGCAACAAGCTGTACGTTGGAAACCTCACCTACTCGGTAAATGAAGCGCAGTTGAAAGAGTTATTTGCCCAGTTCGGGACGGTGAACGACGTCAGAGTCATTGAACGCAAGGGGTTCGGGTTCGTTGAAATGTCCAGCCCTGAAGAGGCTGAGAAGGCAAAAGAAGCCCTGAACAATACTGTGTTCGAAGGTCGTACCTTAAAGATCGACGAGGCCAGGCCTCCGAGACCAAGAAACGACTTCCGCCGGTATTAAGTTCCTGTCTGGCTGAACAGCAACCTGAACACCCCATTTTTGGAAGAACAGAGCCTGGAAATTCCTGCTCTGTTAAAACCCTGTTTTAATCCCACCGACCGATCGGTGCCAGAAATTGCTGATGCGGTACCCACCAGTGTAAAACAACGCCGGTGAATGCAGAAACAATACCGGATTGAGCAGGGGATCCGGCAGGAGCCTGCCGGTATCGCATGGTGTACTACCAATTCCCCGACCCTCCCGGGACTGCATTGATCGCCGGGTCAAAAAAATGGGTTATCTCCTCCTTCTCAACCAGAGAAGGATGACCAGCGGAGCGAAGAGAGGTGCATAGATAAGTGGCGCTGCAGGCGCCGTCGTCACCTCAGTCGTCGTAGCGGTTGTCGCACTGGTTGTGACATCCGTCTCTTCCTCAACTGTGGTGTTCGTCTCTCCTTCTGCTGTAGTGTTTGTCGCCTCACCTGTCGTCTCATTCTCCGATGCTGCGGCAGCGATGGCGAATGTGGAGAATCCTCGTGTGGTTGCACGGAAGTGATACTTTCCGTCCCACTCATCGATGAAATCGGTCTCCAGGGCCTCCCAGGCACCGTTGGTGTAGTGCATGAGCTCGACGTCATCCGGCGATATACCCCGGGCTTCGAGCCAGTCGGCAGAGATAGTGAAGAACACCAATGCGCTGCCGATGTTGTTTGGATTCGCCCAGTAGAGGCTGATATCAAAGTACTCATAGACGTCATCGGCAGGAGGACTCGCCGCATTGGGGCATGCTGACTCTCTTACAGTCACCATCATCCTCGGTATGGTGTTGGCCGCTGTGATGGCTACGCTGCTGACCGAGGAGACGCTGATATTCGAGAACGTGAACGTCTCGCCGCTCCTCAGGTTCTCACATGCCCCTGTCTCAAAGATCGGTCCGGCATCGCCGCCGCCCCCGCCCCCGCTATAGTGTGTCGACCCGCCGCTGTTCCCCGGGTCGGTCGGGGTCGGGGTGGGATCAGTCGGAGATCCAGTCGCGGTGGTGACCGCTGCTATCCCCTCCACTCCGCCGGCCCTGGCTATCACATCCGCAGATCCTTCTGCGAGCGCAGCAAAAAGGCCGGCCCGGTCGAGCGTGCCGATGCACGGGTTGGAACATGACCAGATAACCCGGACCCAGTCCATCTCATCATCGCACTGGTCAAAGACCACGGCGGCGAACTCCTGCACCGCCCCGACACACAGGGTGACTGCAACCGGTTCAACCGCGATGCTGGTCGGAACTGCTATAGAGGGTTCGACCGTCCCGCAGGCGGAACCTGATATATCACCTGTTGATGCACGGATACTCACTTCGCCATCCGCGAGGGCGGTAAAGAGGCCGCATCCGGTGATGGCGCCGATCACATCATCATCACTTTCCCAGGCCACCTCGACCTCCGGCATCGCGTGGCCATACAGGTCAAACGTGGTCGCAGTGATCTCCAGGCTCTGCCCGGCAGCGATGGAGAAGCGAGACGGGCTGACCGCGATCCACGCCGGGGCAGGATCGGTCGATCTGACCGTCACTTCGGTGGTTCCCGCGTCGCTTATCCCTTCGACCGATGCGGTGATGGTCGCTGTACCTTCACCAAGAGCAGTAAAGTACCCATCGCCGTCGATGATGCCAGCGCCGCCATCACTGCTCTCCCAGTCCACCATTGCGCCCGGAATTATGTTGCCCTCCGGATCAAAGACTGTCGCGATGAATCCCCATGTCTCGCCGGCATTGAGGGTGATCGCTACCGGAGAGATCACCACGGTATCAAGCAGGCCTTCATGCACGTTGGTGACCACCATGGTCGCCATCCCCGGAGGAGTGCAACATCCTGCCGATGCGGTGATGGTCGTTGTACCTGCTGCAAGAGCGGTAAAGTGCCCGTCCTCAATGGCACCTATGGTGTCGTCGCTGCTCTCCCAGGTCACC
>JAAZID010000119.1 GCA_012510295.1 Methanomicrobiales archaeon
CCAACTTCTCGATCGACGTCCCGGAGTACTTCAACTTCGGCTACGACGTCATCGACCGGTGGGCTGAACGGGACCGGAATAAACTGGCGATGATCTGGGTGAACCAGCATGGAGAGGAGAAGAAGTACTCCTTCCGCGACCTCAAGAACCTCTCAAACGGTGCCGCAAACATCCTCTTGAAGTATGGTATCAAGAGGGGCGACCGGGTCATGCTTATGCTCCCGAGGATCCCGGAGTGGTGGATATTTGTCATCGCCCTCATCAAGCTCGGGGCGGTCTTCTGTCCCTGCCCGACGATGCTGACACCGAATGATATCAAATACCGTATCCGGGCGGGGAAGTTCCGGATGGTCATCACCGACTACGAGAACGCCGCAAAAATCGACGAGATATCCGATTCCTGCCCGCTGCTTGAGAACCTCTTCCTGGCAGATGGGGAGCGGGAGGGCTGGGCGAGCTACCCCCATGAGCTCAAGTATCCTGCACCGGTATCCCGGCGCACGGTCAGCATGCCGGTCTCGAAGAAGACCCGGTCTGCCGACCCGATGATGATCTACTTCACCTCCGGCACCACCGGCGAGCCCAAGATGGTGCTCCACAACCACTCCTACCCGCTCGGTCACATCGTGACCGCATCACTCTGGCAGGACGTCACGGTGAACGACCTCCACCTGACATTCTCCGACACCGGATGGGCGAAATGCGCCTGGGGCAAGATCTTCGGGCAGTGGATCGCCGGGACCTGCATCCTTGTCTACGATATCCGGGATAAGTTCTCGGCGACTGAGCTCCTGCCGATGATAGAGGCGTACGAGGTGACCACGTTCTGCGCACCGCCGACGGTCTACCGGATGCTGATCCTCGCCGACCTCGATAAGTTCGACTTCCGGGATCTCCGGCACTGCTGCAGCGCCGGCGAACCCCTGAACCCCGAGGTGATCCGCGTCTGGCAGTACGGCACCGGGCAGGTCATATACGAGGGATACGGCCAGACGGAGACTGTCTGCTGCATCGGGACGTTCCCCTGCATGGAACACCGGCCCGGTTCCATGGGAAAACCCGTTCCGGGCTGGCACATCGAGCTCCATGACGATGATGGGAATCCTGTCGGCGCCGGCGAGGAAGGAAGGATCGCCGTCAGGCTCAACCCCCGCCCGGTCGGGCTCTTCGTGGAGTACCTGGATAACCCTGAAGCGAACCAGACGTCGTTTCAGAACGGGTTTTACTACACGGGTGATAAGGCACGCATGGACGAGGACAGTTACTACTGGTTTGTCGGGCGCGATGATGACGTCATCAAGTCATCGGGCTACCGTATCGGGCCGTTTGAGGTAGAGAGCGCTCTCCTCGAACACCCGGCAGTCCAGGAGTCAGCGGTCGTCGGGTCGCCGGATCTCATCAGGGGGATGATCGTCAAGGCGTTTGTCGTGCTAAATCCTGGCTACCAGCCGTCTGAATCGCTGGTCAAGGAGCTCCAGGCGCATGTCAGGAAGATCACCGCTCCGTACAAGTATCCGCGGGCTATCGAGTTTGTCTCAGATCTCCCAAAGACCTTATCCGGGAAGATCCAGCGTAACATCCTCCGGGAGCAGGAGCTCACAGAAGCGCAGCAACAGTGAATATATTAGAGTCTGTGTGGGCCCGTAGAGGCCCCCGGCCGGCCCTGGATAGAGGAGGGGCCTGACCGGCCCGCATGCGAAGATCGCACCCGGCGGCCGGAGAGGTGGTGCCTGTCAGGGTGCACTCTGGTGCAGCCACTATGAAAAGATGGATCTCTCCTCTCAAGGAGGGGCGATCCACCCGCCCCCGCACTCAGTTGTAGCTATCCCCCTCTTCATCCGCATCCCCCCGCCTCCGCCACAACCCGCGCTCGACCCAGTCGGGGGGGAGGCCCTGCTCCTCCTGCCATCGGGTGAGCCTCTCGCACCACGCCGACCAGAGTCCTGGGCATGCATCGCTCACCATACCGAGCGTCGCAAGGTCGCTTGCGGGACATATGTAGCACCCGATGCGGTCGAACCCCTGCTCGTAGAGGGGGTTATAGGGGGCTTTCTCGCGGAAGATGTAGAGCCAGACATGCATCGCCGTCCACTGCTGGATCGGGGCTGCGGAGAGCTGTTGCGGGACGCTTGGGTTCCGCCAGACCCGCCTGCTCTGCATCCGCCGCACCGATTCGTACTTCCGCTGCCCGATGAACGAGAGGCATTCCCCGAAGTGCTCGTCGATCAGGCGGCCGATCGGGTTGAGCTTGCAGGTCCGGCAGCACCATCGGTCATCGACGGCGGGGGGTCCGCGCCTCTCAAACTCCTCCCGGAACGCTTCTTCACCGGAGATCTGAAGAATATCAAGCCCGTAGCGGGCGGCTACCCTGTCCACGTTCTCGCAGGTCTCGGGGAACTCAAACCCGGTGTCGGCAAAGAGGAGCGGTGCCGGCCCGAGTGCCTTCCTGACGATGAGCAGGGTCGCGAGGCTGTCCTTCCCGCCGGAGTAGGAGATCGTGGGCGGTAACGGGTTTTTTGCCGCCACATCCCGGACGAACTGGATGCTTGCGGATTCATACTCCTCCAGGATCTGCTCGTTCGCCTTGATAGCATCCTCCCACGTGGCCCTGCCCGGGACGCAGATCGAAGGGACGTTCTTTCGCGTCCGGACGATCACCCCTCTCTCCATCGCCTCAGCAGTGGCGGCATCAACCTTCGCCCTGCCGACACCGATACATTCGCCAGCCTTTGTCAGGATGAAGACCGGGTCGCCCGGAGCGATGGCCGGATCGATGGAGGCGAGGCCCGGGGCGAGGACGCTTGCTCCCTTATCCCTGATGGATGGGACGGCACCATCGTCGACGACGACGTAACGTTTCATCGGCTGCATCAGGAGTGCGGCGTTCGGGCGCGGCAGGGGTTCCCAGCGCTGTTCCTCCGGGATGTAGCGGATAGCGCCCACAACCGCCCCGCCGACGACGATCTCATCCATGCGGTCCTCAGAGGGGACCTTATTGAGGAGTGCGAGGTGCCCCTCCGGTATGAGCGGTGCACCAAAGTGCTCGTGGTATATGCGATTGACCCGCTCGATATCGCCCGGGAATGCCGGGCGGGCGTCTCCCGGCGGCGTGACTGCTACCGGGCGGGTCGGTGCACCGCAGGCGCAGGTCCTGCCGAGCACGGGTGCGTGGCAGGAGTCGCACCAGCGGAGCAGGATCTTTCCAAGGTAAATGCGAGCCATTCTTATATCTCTTGCGGGGAAACCGATAAAAATTTTGGCGTATTCTGGAGATCCACAGGAAAGTCATCCGGGTTTCGTACCCCCGGGCTCTCATATTCCCCACTGGCAGGCCCGCCATGCCCGGTACCCTCCTGGTGAGAGGCTCCTGGAGATTGATACATAGCTATAAATACTAAGCCGGGATCATAGTATTATCATGTTCAATCATGTAGAATCAGATCCGGTGTTTTTGCAGTCGAGTATCCAGGATTCTACACGGACGAAGCGAGAAAAAGGGCATTCACCTCTCAAACCTGCGGCGATCGGATATCACAGTTTATGTGCACGTCCGGCAAGGGAGGCTACCCAAAAGATCTGCCGGGAGCGTTTGCGGGGTGAGGCATATGCATAGGATGGCCCTGATAGTATCCGGCATCACCATTGCCCTGGTAATCGGACTTCATACAGCGCGCAACCCCCGGACGCCCGGAAAAGCGGTTGCGACCGGGCATCTCCCGTCGTTCATCGCCCCGGATGCCGGAGCGACATCGGGGCGGTTCGCAAAAAAGCGGATGCAGGGGATCGAGGTCCTGGGACTGCTCATATTCATACTCATGGCGGTCGTCATGCTCGCGGTCGGCGCTGCGCTCTTCTTCGATTGGCTCGCAGAGTCTGGCATGGCATCGTCCGGCATGCAGATCGGATCCGGACTGCTTGCAGGAATTCCAGGAGCAATATCGGTCATGGACCTCACGATCGGTGTTGAGGTGGCCGGGGGCCTATCCCTGGTTGCGCTCTATATGTTCTCCGGTCTCCAGAGGAGTGCGTAACTGCCGGGGCATCCCGCGCCGGCACCAGGATCTCCCTATTTTCCTCGTGGTTTCACTCCCGGAATGCGATCTCGTGGTCAGGAATGTCTGTATAATGGATAATGAGACTTTTTTACTGCTTATTTTATAAACAAGCGCTATTTGATGCGCAAAATATATATCCCGGCTGAATAAGAGTAGCTATATCCCACCTCGGGAGGGAGGTGTGTCACTCATGGCGAAGGATAAGAAGTCAAAGTCTCAGGAGAA
>JAAZID010000120.1 GCA_012510295.1 Methanomicrobiales archaeon
GACCAGTCCACAAACCCTGCCCTACCATGGCGACGTCACAACCAGCTAGACCACCAACCCCACCAGAAACGCTCCACACAGCCCAGAGGATCCAGTGGTAACTCCACAAACCCCGCCTCACCCGCCCGACGTCACAACCAGCTAGACCACCAACCCCCCGGCAGGCCAACCTATATCCCCCACCCCGCACCCTCCCGATGCATGCCCGCCGGCAGACATCTCCCCGCCGACCTCATCGCCGGGCTGACCACCGCCCTCGTCGGCATACCGCAGGCGATGGGGTTTGCCATCGTCGCCGGCATCAACCCTATCTATGGCCTCTACACTGTCGCATTCTCGACAGCGATCGGGGCACTCCTCACCAGTTCCTCCTACCTCAAGGTAATGCTCTCAAACATACTCGCGATATCGATCTTCTCGGTCCTCGCCCCCGTCCCGGCGGCCGACATCCCCGCCACCCTCTTCGCCCTGACACTCCTCGTCGGGATCTTCCAGCTCGCGTTAGGCCTCATCCGGGCCGGCAGCCTGACACGGTTCATATCTAACGCCGTCCTCACCGGGTTCATCATAGGGGGAGGACTCCTCATCATCCTTGGACAGTTCGGAAACCTCACCGGCTACGAGCCTGAGAAGACCGGGATACTCCTCCTTGCGGCGGTCGACGTCCTCCGCCATGCCGGCGACCTCAACCCCGAAGCCCTCATGATCGGCCTCCTCACCATCGGCCTCGTCCTGATCTTTCGGAAGATCCCACACATCCACACCGCCGCTTTCCTCCTCCCGATCATCATAACGACGCTCTTCGTCCGGATAACCGGGATCGATGTCGCACTCGTCGGCGACATAAGCGCAATCCCGGCCGGCCTCCCCGCACCAGCAATCCCCGATATCGCCCTCGCGCCCGGCCTCGTCGTCCCGGCGCTCGCCCTCGCCATCCTCGGCCTCGTCATGGCCGTCGGTGTCACAGAAAAGACCCCTGAATCCGATGGGACCATCGCTGACGTCGACCAGGATTTCCGCGGACAGGGGATCACAAACATTGTCTGTAGCTTCTTTTGGTGCGCACCGGCGAGCGGATCGCTCCCGGGGACAGCGCTCAACGTGAGCGCGGGAGCAGAGACCCGGGCGGCAAACCTTTTTTCGGGGATCATCGTCGGTCTCCTCATCCTCATCGCCGGCCCGATCGCGGAACTGATACCCCTCCCGGCCCTCGCCGGCCTCCTCATCCTCATCGGCGCCGAACTCATGTACCGACCCCACGAGATCACCTGCATCCTGAGATACTCCCGGCCCGGGCGCTGGGGGATGGTCGCCACGTTCATATCCACCCAGGCACTCCCCCTCCAGTACAGCATCTATGCCGGTGTCCTCCTCTCGCTTGCCATCTACCTCATCACATCCACCCGGGAGGCAACCGTCGTGCACCTCGTGCCGGTCGGAAGAGGGCTGTTCCGGGAAGAAAAAGCACCTGAACAGCTCCCGGGCGGAGAGATCACCGTGCTCGCGATATCGGGGAACGTCTTCTTCGCCACACTCCGGGCCATCGAACGATCGCTCCCTGCCCCCGAGGGAACGAAGGACGCCGTCGTCATCCTCGCCCTCCGGGGGCAGGTCGAGGCCGGGACAGGTCTCTTCCGGATGCTGGAGCGCTACGCCCGGAGGATCCGCGCCAGCGGGGGTCGATTCATCC
>JAAZID010000121.1 GCA_012510295.1 Methanomicrobiales archaeon
CTCGAGTACCTCAAGAACAACGAGATCGAGAACAACGCCGCGTACACCGCCTGGCTCCTGCGGGCAACCCGCGGGTTTGCCATCAAGGTTGTCAACCCTGGCGGCACGGAGGCCTGGGGCTGGGGCCTGAACTGCGAGAGTATCCACGATCCGGTTCCCTACTTCGATATCACCCCGGCAAAGATCATAACAGGCCTCATCGAGACGAACGAGTTCCTGGGTCTCCCCCACTCGATGCACCTGCACTGCAACAACCTTGGAAACCCCGGGAACTACGTCGACGCCCTTGACTCGTTCAAGCTCGCCGAGGGTTACACCGCGAAGAACGCCTTCGGCCGGGATCAGGTCATGCACGTAACCCACGTCCAGTTCTCCTCGTATGGCGGTGACTCCTGGAGGAACATCGACTCACAGGCGAAAGAGATCATGGACTACGTGAACGCACACGACAACATCACCATCGATATCGGGCAGGTGACCCTCGACGAGACCACGACCATGACCGCAGACGGACCGTTCGAGCACCAACTCCAGAGCCTCAACCACCTGAAATGGGCAAACACCGATGTCGAGCTCGAGACTGCGGCAGGCGTTGTGCCGTATGTCTACAGCCCGAACGTCAAGGTCTCCACCATCCAGTGGGCTATCGGCCTGGAACTTGCGCTCTACTCAAGCGACCTGATGCGGACGTTCATCACCACCGACCACCCGAACGCCGGACCGTTCATCCGCTACCCGCGTGTCGTAAAGTGGCTGATGAGCAGGGCTGCGCGTGACGAGACCATGAAGACGTTCAAGTGGCTCGACCGGACGATCGAATCCACGAACATCGACAGCATCGACCGCGAACTCACGCTCTACGAGATCGCGCAGATGACTCGTGCCGGGCCGGCAAAGGCGCTCGGTATCAGCAACATCTACGGCGGACTTGCTCCCGGCATGGATGCCAATGTCGCCATCTACGCTCTCAACCCCGAGGATATGCCCTCCGATCCGGATATGATCGAGAACGCATTCGCCCGGTGCGCATACCTCGTCAAGGACGGTATCACGACCGTCAAGGATGGCGAAGTCGTCGCGGAGCCCGCGAAGCGGACCGTCTGGGTCGACGTGAAGGTTCCGGAGAACGCACAGGTGCAGAGGGACATTTACGAACACTTCCTCAGGCACTACAGCGTGGGAATCGAGAACTACCAGCTCTTCGAGGCGCACCTCCACAACCCGAGGGTTATCGAGGTCGATTCGACACAGTAAGGTGATGAGAAGCATGAAGACAGTAACTATCACCCTGGCAAACCCCCCCGAACTCTATCTCGAGGGACAGAATATCACTCCGGATAACTTTGCAGGCAAGAAAGCTGCCGAGATAGCCACTCTCGACGTCTGGGAGGGGAAGATGAAGGGCCCGCTCGGGAAATACTTCACCGTTGAGGGTGAAGGCGGAGCGACGGCCGCCGATACGAAGATCGTTCTCCGAGGAGACTGCACCCGCGTGAAGAGGATCGGGCAGCAGATGACCGCGGGCGAGATCGTCGTCGAGGGCAACGCCGATATGTACATCGGCGGCTGGATGAAGGGCGGAAAGATCCACGTGAAAGGAAACGTCGACTCGTTCTGCGGTATCGGGATGGAGGGCGGCGAACTGATCATCGACGGGAACGCCGGGCACCACCTGGGTTCATCACCCCGTGGCGAGTGGCGCGGCATGCAGGGCGGCCTGATCCGGGTCGCCGGGGATGCTGGCAATGATACGGCCACGTTCATCAACGGCGGAACCATCATCATCGGCGGCAACGCCGATATCCACGTCTCCACCCACGGCGAGGGCGGCACCGTCATCATCAAGGGCGACGCCAAGGGCCGTGTCGGCGGACAGATGGTGAAAGGCGATATATTCGTCTACGGCACGATCGAGTACCCGCTCCCCGGGTTCCAGCTCGTCGGCGAGGTTGAGCAGGAGGTCGATGGTGCGACCGCTCTCTTTGCCCACTACATCGGGGACCTCGGTGAACGCCACCCGGTCTCCAAGGGTAAGACGGTGTATGCAAACATCTACACCCGGCTCTAACTTTTTTTATTCCAGGCCTCCGGCCGGGAAAGGTACGTGTGATTCACCGGGCAGGGTGCCCGGTCAGGTGTTCAGGGGTTCTACACTATGACAGGATTTTTTCGTCTTATACCGGTGATCGAGGCTATCCATATCATCAACCGGATCTCTCAGGTCGTCGAGACTGAATCTGTGCCGCTGACCTCAGCGTATGGCCGCGTTCTCGCCGAGGATATCCAGGCCGATACCGATATACCCGGCTTCGACCGCTCGGTCAAGGACGGGTTTGCAGTGCACTCCGCTGATACCGTCCGGGCATCGGAGGCGGCCCCGCTACCGCTCACAAAGGTAGGGCGGGTCGTCATGGGCCGGGGAGGAAGCGATCTCTTGATCGCCCCGGGCGAGTGCACCTACATACCGACCGGCGCCGTCCTCCCCGGGGGAGCGGATTCGGTCGTTATGCTTGAGTACTGTCAGGACCTCGGGGAGCTGGTCCTCGTGGGCCGGCAGGTCTCCCCGGGCGAGAACATCATACGCGCCGATGAGGATTACGCTCGCGGCGAGGGCGTGCTTGCGGCCGGGAGACTCCTGAAGATCCAGGATATCGGTGTGCTCGCAGCGGCCGGGGCCTCCCGGGTGGCGGTGAGGAAGAGACCGGTCATCGGGATCATATCGACCGGCGTTGAACTGGTGCCGCCAGAAGAGACCCCGGATGCCGGTGAGGTCCGCGACGTCAACTCGTACATCTGCGGCGCGTTCGTCGAGGAGATGGGCGGCATTCCGCGGCACTACGATATCGTCAGGGACGACCCCGATGAACTTACAGCGCTCCTCTCCTCGGCGCTCGATGAGTGTGATGCGTTCCTGATCACCGGGGGGAGCTCGAAGGATGACCGGGACATAACGGCCGGCGTGATCGCCACGCTCGGGGAGATGTTTGCGCATGGACTCGCGCTCGCGCCCGGGAAACCGACGATCATCGGAAAGATCGGGCATGCCCCCGTCATCGGCATCCCCGGGCATCCGGCATCGACGAGGGTCGTTCTTGCGGTGCTCGCAGGACCCCTCCTGCAGTCGCTCACCGGCTGTACCGACCGCCGGGAGGCGAAGCAGAAGGCGATCCTCTCCCGGAGCATCCCTTCGGAGCGGGGGCGTGAGGAGTATGTCAGGGTCAAACTCCTCGGCGATGAGGCGGTGCCGCTCTTCGGGAAATCAGGTCTCTTAAACACCCTCGTGGAGAGCGACGGGTATATCAGGATCCTCCAGGGGTGTGAGGGGCTTGAGGCCGGGAGCGAGGTGGACGTGACGCTATGGTGAGGGAGCGCCTCCAGCTCAGGCCGCTCACCGGAGTCCGGGGTATGATGCGGGATCTCTTCCCGCGCCCGGACCGGACGATCCGGGTTCCCGTTGCATCGGCGACCGGCCGGGTAACGGTCACTCCCATTCACTCACCGCTGACGGTCCCAATGACCGATATCGCTGCACGGGATGGCTTTGCCGTCGTGAGCAGCGAGACACGCGGAGCAAGCGACAGAGACCCCGTCCCGCTCAAAAACCCCTGCCGGGTGAACACCGGAAACGCTATCCCGCCGGGCTACGACGCGGTCGTCATGATCGAAGATATCACCCGGAAAAATGGGGTCTGGTTCACCGGCGAGGCCGTAGCACCCGGGGAGCATATCCACCCCGCCGGGGAGGAGATCACGTGCGGAGACCTGATCCTCCCGACCGGGCACCTGATCCGCCCCTGCGATATCGGTGCGCTCCTCTCTTACGGGGTCACCGCTCTCAATGTCCAGGCCGTGAAGGTCGGGCTTATACCGACGGGAAACGAGGTGATACCGGCAGGCAGGTGCCCGGGTCCGGGGCAGGTGAACGAGAGCAACACCGCGGTTGCTGCGGCGTGGTGTGGCGAGGCCGGCGCGACCTGCACCCGCTACTCCATCGTCCACGACGATCCCGGACTGCTCCGGCAGGCGATCGCGAAGGGCATACAGGAAAACGACCTCCTCCTTATATCAGCCGGCTCTTCAGCGGGAACCCGGGACTTCACCGCCAGCGTCATCGCCGATCTCGGCGAGGTTCTCGTGCACGGGATCGCCATGAAGCCCGGGAAGCCGGCGATCGTCGGGAGAATCGGGGGAAAACCGGTTATCGGTATGCCGGGGTATCCGACCGCTGCCATGACGGTGGTGCGGGAACTCGCCCTCCCCCTGCTTGCAGGGTGGGGGTTCTACAGCCTGTACGGGGAGAGAGTCTCTGCCCGGCTCACAAGGACCATCCAGACCGATCCGGGTTTTGATGAGTATATCTTCCTCACAGTATCCCGCGCCGGCGATCACTGCACCGCCACCCCCCTGCCCCGGGGGGCCGGGACGCAGATGTCGGTCGTGCGGGCAAACGCCTACCTGCACGTCCCGCCGGGCATCGACGATATCCACAAGGGGGCGGAGGTCGGGGTTCTTCTGACCGGACCGCGTGCGTTGATCGGGGAGTCACCCACAGTCCCGGGACTCGTGCCTGAGCACTCGGTGCAGGGGGCGGTGCTCCCGGCGAAAGGCGGCCCTTGAAGCTACTAATCTCCCCATCACCCGCAGGTCTCCATAAGTGCCCTGATATGGGCCTTGAGGTCGGAGAACCTCTCCCGGTACTCCTGCGCGAGGAGGAACATCCTGGCAGCATCGCCCATCCCGCGGTGGAGGTCCAGGAGGTGGCGGTACTCCCGGGGAACCGGATACCGGAAGTTCCGTGAGGCAACGGTGGAGCCATCGACGGAGAAGCCGATGAGATGGGCGAGGCGGTCGAGGGAGAGGGGTTGCTTCATACCGAAACTCCGCCGGATCTCCCGCTGGAGGTCGATGAGGGCACACCCGTCGAGCGAGACCTCAGCGGTGCGAAAGGCCTTCCGCTCCATATGCGCCGCAAAGACGACTATCCTGGTGATCTCTCCTGTCGAGAGGAGCGAGTCCATGAAGGAACGGAGGTCTGCAGACGCGCACCGGGC
>JAAZID010000122.1 GCA_012510295.1 Methanomicrobiales archaeon
GTGGTAAATGCCATGTTGATACCTCGTTCACACCCTCTGTTCTCTCCTCCACCCGGATAAACCTCCCGCTCCGGTCGGGATGATGACGCGGGTGCTTTTTTTCGCACAAATCCTTTATACGTATGGCGGGTACCCTCTTCCCGGAGGTGGTTCTTACGCCCTATCGATGGAATACCCGGAGAGATGTGGATGAGGCGGTTGTCGTCGTGATGAATACGGTTGACCAGGACCAGGATATCCAGGGGTGGCTGATGCGCGCCCTGCAACAGGCGATCTATGATTCCGACCCTGAGCTCGCAGAGCATTTCTTCAAGGAGCTTGAGCGGCACAGGCCGGGCGCACTGAAGTACTTCAAGAAACCAGTGTTCTGAACTCTCCTGAGAGAGTCCGCAGGCTCCTGCCGGGATGCCGGCAGATCCGGATCCCCTTAACCCTGCCGCCCTCAATACTGGCGAACTCTTTTACACTGACGCAGAGCCGCACGGTGAGGCGTTATTGCGCGCTTGACCTCATGGAGGGATCGGGGTTTGCCCCGGCCCACAGCCGGCAAAGCAAAACACACGAGAATCTACAATCCCGGCCGAGGAACCACCCGGGAGGAGGGCAGTGCAGGCGATACCCCCGGAAAGGCCGGCCCGGGGTGCCGGCCCGACCATGTCTCCGCCGGCATCCTCCCATACACCGGACCGAGGGGATATCGCCCGGGGAGGGGCTCGGGGAGGGAACCCCCTCCCCGGCAAAGAGAACCATACTGGCCCTTCCACAGGGCTCCCGCGCAGGAGCGGGAGTTCTCGTGGCGAGAGCCCGGGAAAGCCGCAAACCCGGGAAGGCAACTCTGTATACCTCTCCCCTACCCCGCCCGGAACGGGCGCAGCCAGAAAGGCCGGCCCCGATCACATTCTCCCTCAGCGCCTCGTCATAAAAGTGAGATCTGGAACCGGCGGTCAGGCTTCACCAGCACCTTCATCACCGTAGAGCAGGATCCACTCGGTGACCAGGTTGCTCCCGCACATGAAATGCCGTTTCAGGGAGAGCCGGATCATCTCCTCCTCGGTCTCGATGCGCATGCCGCCGACGAGCGATGGCGTATCAGCACCGCCTACGATGAACGGGAGGTGGATCAGGCGGATCTCGTCCACGAGGCGGTGGTTTAACATGGACCAGTTCAGCGTCGGCCCGCCCTCGATCATCATCCGCGAGACGCCGTAATCCTCCTTTAAGATCCGCATCAGTCCGGGCAGGTCGACATAATCCTCACCCACCGCAATGACATCGACGCCTCTCTCCCGGAGCCGGGCAACCCTCTCTGCCGGCGCAGCTTCGCTGACGGCGATGATCGTCCGGGCGTCCGGGCCGAGGATGTTTGCGTCCGGCGGTATATCAGCCAGATTGCTCGGGATGACGCGAATCGGGCTCTTTCCCTCGACCAGCCGGACGGTCAGGATAGAGTTATCGATCCGGATGGTGTTTGCCCCGACCATGATAGCATCACATTCCGCCCGGGTCTGGTGAAGGAGAACCCCGGTCTCGGGTGCCATATACTTCATGAGAATCTTGCTCGATGCCCCCCGCCGCAGGGTGAGTTTCCCGTCGACGGTGATCTCTGACATCATGAGCACATGCGGC
Organism: Methanomicrobiales archaeon; assembly: GCA_012510295.1. Classification (GTDB taxonomy): domain Archaea; phylum Halobacteriota; class Methanomicrobia; order Methanomicrobiales; family Methanoculleaceae; genus Methanoculleus. The sequence continues at coordinate 1,627 of JAAZID010000122.1, forward strand.
CTGTCGTGGTCTGCCATTGGAGCTCCTTTGTACTGATCTATCTGGCGCGAGCGTTTATGAATCTGGTGATTTTACAGGATACATACCGCTCTGCATGAGGGCTGCCTTCCACCGGCAGGGAGTCATTCTGTGGACCCGATAGCAGCCGGGGTATCCCGGGAACCAGGGCTGGTTTTGCGCCGTCTCATATGCGGCCAGAGCAAAGGTTAAACTCTTTGTGGGCTGATAAAATATGCGATGAATATAACCTCTCTGCGGCCGAAATTCATCAAATACACGGAGCCTGTCGCATCATTTTTCATACGCCTGGGTATTACACCGAACCAGGTCTCGGTGCTCTCCGTGCTCTTCGGCTTCTCATGTGCCTTCGCCTTTGCAGAGCGATACTTCCTCGCGGGCGGTCTCCTGCTGGTAGTCTCTGCAATCCTCGATCTGGTGGATGGCAACGTCGCCAGGAGGAACCATACGGAGAGCAAGTTCGGAGCGGTCTTTGACTGGATCGCTGATAAGTATGTCGATGCAGCGGTCATACTCGGCGTGGGGCTATCCGGCATTCCCATTATCAGCCATCTCATGGACGTCTCACCGATATTTGATTTCGGTATCGTGGGGCTTGCGATCACCGGTTCCCTGATCAACACCCTCATCAAACCGGTCACCTACGCAGAGATAGGGTACACCGAGAGGATCGCCGGCAAAATCGAGGATCCCCTAGAGGGGATCGGTTTCTTCGGCAGGCCGGAGACGATTCTCGTGCTGGTGCTCGGCGCCGTGACGGGCTTCATCTGGGTTGCGGTCCTCCTCATCGCGGTCTGCACGAACCTCTCTGCGATCCAGCGGATGATCTACCTCTACCGCCGGTATTCCTGAAGAGAGGAAACCCTCCCCCCGACAATCTTCACCGGGAGGGTCGCCATCAGGCCTCCCCTCTCTATCAGTGTGCAGATCCGTCAAACTCCTGGGGGGCAGGCGCTGTTCTCAAGTATCCATGGGTGGTTTTCTTCCGTGTGGAAAACTCCCCCTGCCCTTCTCATCCGACGTGTTTATGGCTCCGTAAGTATCCAGCGGTCTTTTATGAACCTGCGCAAGGACTCTCCGGGGTCCGGGTGGTGGCGCGATCTTTCGAAAGGGCAGGAATCCCGGTGACCCCCCGGGTGCCTGCACCGGTCAGAGGTCTGATCCCCGGGTTTTCGGCCGTATGATCCGCTCCGCCTCCTCGCGGTAGAGCCGGTAGAGGCCGTCAGCGAGGTTGCCGAGTTCGGGGAGGATCATAAAGAGGGTATAGGCAAGGGCCACAAGGAATATCAGCGCTCCGACCTCTGCCATGACGTTGTGCGCCCAGAA
>JAAZID010000123.1 GCA_012510295.1 Methanomicrobiales archaeon
CCCCGGCCCCGACCGACGCCTCGACCGATGCACAGGGCTTGTTGTGGAGGATGAAGGCGACCCGTCTCCCGGCGGCCGGCTTCTGTGCAAGGTCGATCCACCTCCTGACCCGGTCTACGAACCTCTCCAGCCGCTCATCCATGGGGACGTGCTGCTCGCCGTCGATACCTGCCAGATCCCGGCTCCCGGCCGCACCGATCGGCATCATGGTGATCCCGCCAAGGAACTCCGGCATCGCGACATACCACGAGACGTTGCTCCCGCACATACCGTCTATACACTCCCTCCACTCAGTCTCGGTCTGGTGGTAGAGGATCAGGGGATGGAAGACCGGCACGCCGAGCTCTTCAAGCGTTCTTGTGAGGGTATCGGCGTCGCGGGGCGGCGTGAACGCCCGTGCATCGATGAGCGCCGATATCCGGCCCACAAAGAACGCTTCCACCACATCCCGGGTGGATCGCGCCCCGATCTCCTCATCGGAGATCCCGAAGCAGAAGACCGGGAGGACGTCGTAATATTTTTCGAGGCTCCGGATCAGGGCATCCTCAACGGCGAAGTCCCCGTTCGCCCACCGGGTCCGGGAGAGGAGGATCCCGACGCGGGTGGGGTGCCGGGAGGGGTACCAGGCGAGGTAGGCGTCGGCGTCATCGAAGACACACCCCGCATCCGGGTGGTAGGCCCCCTCCCAGTGGGTCTCCTGCGGGGGGTCGTACGTGACATCCATACCGCCGACCTCTGCCTGAACGTAGCGGATCAGGTTCTGGATATTCTCAGCCCCTCCGTAGAGGAAGTAGGCGTTCACGGTCGAGACGACACTGAGCGGGACGGTCGAGGCCGACCACCAGGTATCGGTGTAGCCAAACGTTATGATAGGGATCCTTCCCTCAAGACCGCCGAGGATCTCATCCCAGACCGGGTCGCTTGAGGGATGGGCCAGGACGATGTCCGATCCCTGGCACGCTTCGATACAGAGTCTTCGCTTTTTTGGATCATCTCTCAACTCATGCAACTCCCAGACAGAGAGGTCGCTCCCTGTCTCCCGCGCTGCATTGGAGAACTGCGGTAGTTCACTACCCCAGGCAACTATTGCTATCTTCATGGTATCCCTCAAGGGTTTAATCGCTCTCAGAAGGCCGGAGGGGAACCACGTAGGGCACCCCCACCTCGTCCTTTACGGCCGCCTCGATACCGTAGGCCGCGCGCACCATTCCCGGCGTCAGGAGGGATGACGGTTCTCCCTGCCCGAGCACCCGCCCATCCTTCAGGATCAGGAGCCGGTGGCAGTAGCGGGCGGCAAGGTTCAGGTCATGGATCGCCGCCACCACCGCAAGCCCGCGCTCCCCGGCGAGCCGGAAGAGGAGGGCCATCACCTCGATCCGGTTGCGTATATCAAGTGCACTCGTCGGTTCGTCGAGGAGGAGGATCCGGGCGTCCTGCGCGATCGCCCGTGCGACGAGCACCCGTTGCCGCTCCCCGCCCGAGAGCCGGTCGATCCTGCGGGACGCAAACGCAGATATGCCGAGGAGTGAGAGCGCGTCGGAGACCTTCTGTTTATCCTCTTCGGAGACGCTCCAGCGCAGGTGCGGCCGCCTGCCCATCAGGACGGTCTCAAAGACGGTGGCAGAACTGAGGGCGCCGCTGTTCTGCGGTACGTAGGCGACCACCCGCGCGATCTCCGGCCGGCTCATCGAGAGCATGTCCCGCCCGTCGAGATGGATCTCCCCCTCAGGAGCGAGGATCCGATCCAGGCACCGGATCAGCGTCGTCTTCCCCGAACCGTTCGGCCCGACGAGCCCGAGAACCTCGCCTGCATTGAGGGTGAACGATATACCATCGAGCACCCGGTGGTCGTTGTAGGCAAACGAGATCCCCTGTGCGCGGAGCAGCGGCATCAGGCATCCCTCCTCATGAAGAGGTAGAGGAAGAACGGTATGCCGAGGAACGCGGTCATGATCCCGACCGGGATGATGGCTCCGGGGATCAGGATGCGGGCGAGGCAGTCGGCGCCGAGGAGGAGGACGGCCCCCACGAGACCGGATGCAGGGAGAAGGGTGCGGTGATCGGTCCCGATAACCATCCGGGTGATGTGGGGTGCCACGAGGCCGATGAACCCTATGGTGCCGGTGAAACAGATGATCACGGCCGTCACGAGCGATGCGGCGAGCATGAACCCGGCCATGGACCGTTCCACCGGGACGCCGAGACTGGCTGCCACCTCGTCACCCTCGGCGAGGGCGTTGAGATCCCACGCACGCCAGAGGAGGGGTGGTATGACGGCGACGATGACGATCGTCACGATCCCGAGTTTCGGCCACGATGATTTGTCGAGGGATCCAAACATCCAGAATACGACCTCCTGCACCTTGGCCGCCGTCCCGAGGTACTGGAGGAGGGATGTGATCGCCGAGAAGAGGTACATGAGTGCGATCCCGGCGAGGATCATGGCCTCGCTCCCCATGCCCCGCAGGCGGGCCATGCCGTATATGGCGGCCGCAGCGAGCATGGCAAAGAGGAAGGCGTTGCCGATGACGAGGAGGCTGCCGGAGAAGACGCCGGCGCCGAGGACGATTGCGATCGATGCGCCGCATGATGCGGCGGACGCTATGCCGAGGGTGAAGGGACTTGCGAGCGGGTTTCGGAGGACACCCTGCATCACGGACCCTGCTATAGCAAGCCCGAATCCCGCCGCGATCCCGAAGAAGACACGGTGCAGCCGCCAGCCCCATACGATGCCGACGGCGTTTGACTCGATCATCCGGTCAGGCAGGTCGACCGCATCAGGGAAGAGCCCGGCGAGGATCGCAACGTAGGAGTCGGCGACCGAGAGGTTGGCCGATCCGAGGGTCACGGCGACCCCGGCGAGCGCTATGAGTATCAGGATGAGACCCACGATGAAGAGCACCCGCTTCTCGGTGAGCCGCGTGTACTCCTGCTCGCCGGTATCGGTCATCATGCCGGGTACACGAATGTTCCGTGTCTGTCGAGGTCGTAGTCGAGCCGCTGGAACTCCTCCAGGTACTGCCGGTGGACGGCGCGGGGATCGAGGTCGGGGAAACGGTCGGGGTAGAACCACTTCGCAAAGTATGCGGTGCCGATGAAGTACTCAGGTCCCCCGATGACATCGGTGTGGATGATATGCACCCTGCCGTCCCGGACCGCCCTTATCTGGTTCCAGACGGGGCGGTCGGATATCGCGCGACAGACCTGTTCGAAGGACGAGATGTCATCGTCGCCGTAGCCGCCGAACGTCGTCTCCCCGGAGCCCACGATCTTGACGATGACGCCGGGGTTTCTGCTGATGACCGCCTCGGGATCGATCGCCGGGTATTCGACCGGGTTGTCGCCGAAGATGTTCATGCCGCCGGCAAGCTCGATCTTCTCGTTGTAGCCCGAGCCCTTCCCTGCGCTCTTGTAGTCGTTCCAGTTCTCAAGGTAGACCGGGATCCGGTCTTTTACCGGGATCGTATCGACCACCCCCGCCACGCTGCCGGTGGCGTCTTCGTAGAACGCGAGGAACCGATCCGCATCCTCGCTCTTCCCGAGGAGGAGGCCGAGCGTCCGCACCTCATCGGCGTAGACCGTCGGCCGGAAGCTGTCGAACCGGAAGAAGCGTATGCCGGGGTCGATGGCGCTGAGGGTATCTTCGATCTCGTCGCAGGACGATCGGGAGATGGAGGCATAGAGGAAGACCGCATCGGGGCGGACACTGGCTGCCTGTTCGTAGTCGGGGGACCAGACTGAACCGAGATTCGCCGTGCCCTGGTACTCGGGGTAGAAGATCGGATCTTCGAGGACGTACTTGCTCACGCCCACGATCCTATCGGGTTCAAGACCTATCGACCGTAGCATCTCGAGAGAATCGCTGTTGAAGAGCGCGATCCTCCTGAGCGGGCGGGTGAGCGTCGTCGTCTGCCCCGATGTATCGGTTATCGTGAGTGCCCGGCCGCCCCAGTGAGTATAGACGAACGCGGCATCCCGGAGGTCAGCGGGCGGCGGGGCTTCGACTGCTCCGCCCATCTGCCGGGCATCCAGGGAGTCGAGGATCGCTGCCGCGAGTTCGGGAGCCGTCAGGGTGCCGTCGCCGTCACGGTCGCACGGGACTGCCATCGCCACTCCTGTGAGGAGGCAGAGAGCGCATGCGAGCAGGATGAGACGCCTGGTCATCGACCACACCTCCAGCGGTATGCAACGGCAAGCGCGGCGAATGCGGCCGCAGGGAGGAAGCCGGGGGTCTCCACCGGGGTTTTGCCGGCCCCGGGGTCATGGGTTCCATCGACCCCGACGGTGCCTGACCCGCCGGTCAGCAGATCCTCCCAGGTGCCGGTGAAGGCTTCAGCGGCCTCCGGCGACCCCTGGACCCGATAGTGTATTGTTTCCTCGCCGATGACGGCGAAGGCAGCCTGTTGCCCGGAGATCCGGGTGCGGTCAGCCGGGTGGTCTGTCTCCTTCCATATGCATCCGTCAGGGAATGTCTCGACGATGCCTCCGACCGGGATGCCGGTCACCGTGAGGGTTACATCAAGGTCGTCTCCGGAGGAGGTGATGGTCCGCTCGATGTTCGCGGCCGCTACGGGGGCCGCGAGCAGAGCGATCAGGATGCAGAGGGCTATTGATCTCCTCGGTGTCATTACAGAGGGATTCATCACATCGTGTTAAATATATTATCATTTGTATCATTTGTTCGGAGTTATTTCAAAACATGACCTATGGAATGAGAATAAATATGGAATACATAATAACGTCCAATGGGGCTCTCCCGGAGCATCTATGAGGGCCTGCTCTTGCCGGGGAGGATAAATGCGTTCCACCTGCCAGCGCTCGTACACCCAGCCAGGCGCGCTTCCGATCTGCAGGAGTATTCAGGTCTTTGAGGAAGTTTTCAGTAGCTGTGCGCAGGGGCAATGTGCCAGAGGACCGGAACCTGCAGATAGTCCAGCCGGGATAATTGAGCAAACGAGATCACAAGGCGTCACAAAAAAATAAAAGGTATTAATACATGATGTTACCTTATGACAGATTATATGAATATATTCAGAAATATCCACATATGGTTATGCGTGATCACGGTATCCGTCTTCATAGCGGCGCCGGTCTCTGCAATCTACGACTTTGAGGGCATCCCTCTCAATACAGCGGCCCAGGGCGAGGTCCGAGGGGAGGTGCTCACCTTCGGGACATATGGGCTTGCCGCACCTCCCCTCGAGTGCACCTTCACCCTCCCGTCAAAGCCGGTATGGGCGCGGGTCTACACAGGAGTCTGGGGCGGCACCGAGCGCTACACCGGGTGGGAGGAGCTCAGCGTCAACAACGGCGTCCCGGTCCGTAGGGATCTCTTCGGGAAAGACGACCGGCACCCCGAGACCTACGTCTCGGGCTACGGTGTCTACTGGATCGCGCACGACTGCACCGATCAGTTCCGGGGCGGCAAGAACACCGTCACCCTCACGACCAGCAGGGGCCAGCCTGAGAGCAGGATCGACGGGCGCGCCTACGCCATCTTCATCGTGGCCGTCGTCGAGGATGCCAAATCACCGCTCACGCGCTACTGGATCACAGAAGGGAACGAGAACCTCCACGGCGAGGGATGGTCCGGCACGAACCCTACGCGCCACGATACGTGCGAGGTGATCTTCGAGAAGACGGGCGCAAAAGAAGGAACCGCCGCCGACCTGACCGTGGTTCTCCTCGCCTCGACGAAGGGACAGCCGGACTACATCCTCTTCAACGGTGAAGATCTGGGCGTTCCGGTAACGGATCTCTCGTTGTATCCGGAGGGGGCGCGGGATATCGGTAACGAGTGCGTCGGCGACGCGACCGGCGGTGCCGGGGTCGAGGCCCGGTACGTCGACGTCGAGACGTTCGACATCGGCCACCTCCTGAAAGAGACCAACCGCGTCGTCTTTGAGCGCGGGAGAGATCTCGACGGCGACGGCGAGATCAGCACCACCGGGTCGAAGCCCGAGGGCGAAGATTACATCCACCCCTGCTCCGCGATCCTCACGGTGCAGCGGCCCGGGGCGTCTCCGGCACCAGACTTCTCCGTCGACAAACCCGTGGTGATAGGCGCCTACGCCGGCGAAGAAGCGACGATCCAGGCGACGGTGAGGAACTACGGCGTACAGCCCGACGGGAAGATCAGGGCGATCTTTTCGGTCGATGGGAGCGTCGTCAAAACGGTTGAGGTCGAACCGGCGAGGTCCGGTATCCAGCAGGTCGAGACCGGTGTCACCCTCGCTGAAGGCCGGCATACCGTCATGGTCCGGGTCGATGTCGGCGACGACGCGGATCCGACGGACAACGAGGCATCGATGCAGCTGACGGTCGGCACAATCCCTGACCTCTCCGTCGCCATCGGGGCGCCGGTCCGGGGCGGGCTTGAAGCCGGGGCACAGGCCGCACCGACGCAACAGGCGCCTGCCCCGCTCTTTGCCCTGCTTGCGGGGCTCGTTCTCACCGCGTTCCTTATGATGCGCCCGCCCGGCCAGAAGATTACGATCGCACTGATCGCAGGCGCGGGCATCATCGTCGTATCACTGCTGGTGATACCACCGGTGACCGCTGCGGGGTACCTGGACTATACCATCCCGGTCACGATCAAGAACGGCGGCGGAAGCGACGTCGGTGCTTTTGACCTTACTATCTACCTGGACGGCGAGAAGGCGGCGGTCAAGCACGTCGATGGGATCGGTGCCAAGGCGACGGTCACGATCGACGTCCCGCTCTACACGACAGCGGGGAAACACCGGCTCAGGGTGATCGCTGACGAAGGAGGCACGATCAAAGACTCGAACCGGGCAAACAACGCGGTGGAGGGCGAGTATGTCTTCCCGTAGGATCGTTATCGGGCTGATTCTACTGCTCGTCCTGGCAGTGCCCGTAGCAGCTACCTACGCCGGGGACAAACCGCTCTCGATCGTATTTCACGACGAGTTCCGGGGGGACTACGTCTACACCGCCGGCAACAGTACCTACAGCGGAGCGATCAGTCCGGGGGAGCGGTATACGGTTATGTTCGATCCTGAACTCCCGGCAGATGCAACTGTCCGCTACCAGCGCATGTACGTCTATTGGGTCTGGAGCAAACTCGATCAGAACGCAATCTATCCGGTGCTCTCGCTCACCCGCACGGATACGGGCGAGCCCCTCGCCGAGGTCGACCGCTACACGGACTCCAAAGGGTTCGTCAGCCAGAACGACTTTTTTTCAGGGGTGGACATCTTTACGACGAGAGACCTCTCTCCCGGGAAGAACTCCTTTGAAGTCATCCTTGAGAACAACGCTACCGACAGCCGGACTTTCGTCGTCCAGGGGATCGGCCTGCTCGCCGTCTACGAGAGTCCCGGATCGCCGGAGGCGATCATCTGGGTGAGCGAGGGGGCGGACCTCCTCTATAGCAGTCACGGGATCACCCCCACCATGGCGTCGAGCAGGATCGATTTTCCCGGGACGATCGACCGTTCCGGCCTTGAGTCGGCCGAGCTCTTCCTCGTCGCCCCTTCGGGTGGTTATACGCGGGAGAAGATCCCGGTGATCAACCGGCTCTTCTTCAACCGCGAGGGGACAAGCAGCATGCCCTCGTTCTTTGAAACAATCCTCTCGGCGCTCTTCCCGGGATCGAGCGGGAAGGAGTGGGTGAATGTCTTTGACTCCGATGAGGTGGTGCAGATCGGGATCGACCGGCGGGACGTGCTGCCCTACCTGCGGTCTGAAGGAAATTTTGCGCTGGTCCAGGACGAAAAAGACTACCTGATGCTGACGAACGCAGTTCTTCGGGCTGAACGGAGGTGAGAGTATGGAGACCATCATCGAGACAAAGCACCTGGGCAAGGCGTACAATGACAGGGTAACCGCTCTTGCAGATGTGAACTTCGTCATCCGGAAGGGAGAATTTGTCGCACTTCTCGGGCGAAGCGGCAGCGGAAAGAGCACGCTCCTGCACATACTCGGCGGCCTCGACGCCCCGACATCGGGGGAGGTCTGGATCAACGGTAAAAGCATCGATTTCAGCGACCGGAAGGCACTTATCGCCCTCCGGAGAGAGTCTATCGGGTTTATCTTCCAGAGTTTCAACCTCATCCCGGCCCTGACGGCGCGGGAGAACATTGAGTACCCCCTCCTCTTCAACTATCACGACAGGGTCGCGAGGAGAGAGCGGGCAACCGACCTTCTCTCGCTCGTCGGCCTCGGAGACCGGGCGCACCACTATCCCCGGGAGATGAGCGGCGGTGAGCAGCAACGGGTGGCGATCGCACGGGCCCTCATCGGAGACCCTCTCATCGTCCTGGCCGACGAACCTACAGGGAACCTGGACTCAAAGACGCGCGACGAGATCTTCAGCCTGATGCGACAGGTGAACCAGGAGCAGGAGACGACGTTTTTGATCGTCACCCATGAGCGCGAGCTCGGGAGACGGGCAGATCGCGCTATTGAGCTCCTCGACGGGAGGGTGGTATCGTGATCTTCGGAAGGTTGTTCGATTTCCTGAAGGTCTCGGCCCACCAGGTCGCGCGGAAGCGGATGCGCGTCTTTCTCACCGCCCTCGGCATCGCTATCGGCGTTGCAGCAGTCATCGGGACCGTCTCTCTCGGCGAAGGGGTCCGCTACCAGGCGGTGGAGGCGATCAAGGAGCAGTCCGACCTGACCCTCATTGAGGCGACCGCGGATATCCGCGGAGGCGCGATCCAGTTCATCACACCATCAAAGATCGATGAACTCGCCGCAGTCCAGCACGTGGAGGCGTCTTCGGCAGTGGTCCGGGAAGCGTATACCACGAAACGGCAGACTTACCTTGAGGTCGTGGGGATCGATCCCGGCGGGATCGAGGGTGTGATACGGCCGAAGTTCCTGAGGGGAGAGAACCTTGAGCCCGGCTCCCGGCAGGCGGTGCTCGGGCACGATGTCGCCGAGACGCTCCAGCGCTACGAAGGGGTCCGGTTCGGCGATACCATCCCGATCCTGATCCGGCGCTACGATGATGACGGCATGCCGGTCGATGAAGAGGTGCAGTTCACCCTGGTCGGCGTGCTCCAGGAGCGGGACGATGCGTTCGACCAGGTGATGCTGATCGACCGTAGGGTCGCGCAGGATCTGCGCGGGGATGAGGCGGCGTTCGACGGCGTCCTGATCCGGGTCGATCAGCCTGAGGAGGTCTTCAGCGTCGTGGACGACGTCAAGGCGCTCGGCCTCACCGCGAAGGGCGCGTTCCAGCAGATCGAGTCGGTGAACCAGCTGATGGATGTCGTCGTCCTCATCCTGGCGTTCTTTGCCGGGGTCTCCCTGATCGTGGGGGTGCTGATGATCGTCAACACGATGGTCACATCGGTCTTTGAACGGACGCGGGAGATCGGGATCACCATGGCCATCGGGGCCTCCCCGGCGGATGTTGTCTACCTCATCCTCGCCGAGTGTTTCTACATCGGCCTCATCGGGGGTGTGTTCGGCAATCTCCTGGGGATCGCATTCACGGGCGCGATCAACACGTTTGGAAAACCATTCATCATCGCCCAGCTCGGCGATACGTTCTCCACGTTTGCCGAGGGTGACATCACCCTGATCACGCCCGAGATCCTCGCGATCGGGATGGTGATCGCGATCGCTCTCTCTCTGGTATCAGGCCTCTATCCGGCACTGAAGGCAGCGCACCTCAACCCGGTGACGGCGATACGAACGGGGGTGTAAGGTATGAGAATTAAAAGATCATATATTGGAATTGCATTCATCATAACCCTGCTACTGGCCGTGGTGCCCGCACCTGCGGCGGCCGACCAGTACGTGGGCGGCATCCCGCTTGAGACCGTCAAAGAAGGCACCGTCTCCGGCGGGCTGTGGCACGACTCGTTCGTGGGAACCGCGCCGGTGCGTGAGGCAACGAAGCAGTATTCGCTTCCCGACTACACGGAGATCAAGTGGGCGCGCCTCTACGTCACGGTCTACTGCGGTCACATGCAGAACAACTACGAGCACCGGGCGACCGTGAAGTTCAACGGCGGGTCGGGTATGCAGACGCTCGGCGTCGAGGAACTCAGAAAGCCGTACTCCTACCCCATATACGGCGGGGACGGGCCGGTCTGGGTGAACGACCATTGCAACCGGGTGACGAGCGATTACCTGATGTGGTACGACGTGACCAACCGGATCACCGCGAGGAATCCGGTCGCCGAGGTGATGGTGGACCAGCCGGAGGGGTATAAGGGAACCCTGGACGGGAGGATCAAGCTCGTCACGCTGGTCGTCGCCTACGACGACGGCGACGACGACGAGGTCTACTACTGGGTGAACCAGGGGCACGACGTCCATTCTTACTACGTCGAGGATATCGGCGAGACCTACATCGGCGAGACGATCTTTGCAACCGAGGATCTCCCGGAGGATGATGAACGTATCCCCGCCGCCGAGTTCTCGGCCATCTACCTGGCAAGCAACGTAGGAGAGTTCGAGTTCAACGCCGAACCGCTCGACGCCAATCCTCCGCAGGGCGCCTACTCAGGCTACCAGATCTGGGACGTATCCGACCTCCTGGAGCCCGGGACGACGAGCACGTTCACCTACACCCGTGACCTCGGCGTCGCCGGAAGCGGCGGAAACTTCCTGGGTGCGTTCTTCAAGATCCCGCTCGCCCTCCTCTCGGTTCGCTATCCCGAGGAGGAGGTCGGGTCGATCCGGGTGACCTCGGTGCCGGCCGGCGCGACGATCTTCCTCGACGACGAACCGACCCAGTGGACGACGAACACGACGATCCCCGGCATCCCCGCCGGCGACCACTCGGTCCGGGTTGAGGTGGATCGCTACCGCGTGCCCGACGACCGGTGGGTCACGGTGACAAAAGGGGCGAACACAACAGCTCATTTTGACCTTGAGGCGATAACGGGGAGCATCGAGGTGACGAGCGAGCCGTCCGGGGCCTGGGTCTACCTCAACGGGGAGAACATGTCGGTCGCAACCCCGGCGACGCTGGAGAACCTGATCATCGGCGACTACACGGTCGAGGTGAGGACAGAGGAGCACGAAGACTACCGGACGGTTACGGTCAGCGAGGGTGAGACCACCTCCGTCAACTTCGACTTCACGACGTCCGGGGGCGGGGACGGCGGTTCCGACGGGGGAGTTCCCGATTACGGTTACACCGG
>JAAZID010000124.1 GCA_012510295.1 Methanomicrobiales archaeon
ATGTAGTAGTCGGCATCCCGCCACGTATCCGGCAGATCCCCGGAACAGCTGAAGTGATATGTGCCCTCCCCCCATATCCCGGTCATCAGGAATCCACGCTCCCGCACCGCATCCGCATGCCGCTTCCTGGCAACGGCATGGACATCCGCGACGCGGGAGAGCTTTGCGGCGACGGTCAGGCCAACCGCCCCCGCCCCCAGGACCACGACCTTCATGCTCATTATTATCGGCAGGGTTACCAGTTAATCTCTCTCATTCTCTGGCGTGCAGGGTCCGGGTGTGCGGCGCTCCATGGCGAGCAGGGCCTCCTTGATCTCGATGTCGGGGGAGAACCCGCCAAGGCCGGTCTTCGCGACGACACGGTGGCAGGGTATCACGATCGGGGTCGGGTTCCTCGCCATGGCCGATCCGACCGCACGTGGCGCGGTCCCGACCTCCCGCGCGACATCACCATAGGTTCTCGTCTCCCCGCAGGGGATCGCCTGCACTGCCCGGTATATCCTTGCAAAAGTCGATTCACCCTCGGTTGCGACGCTCTCAAGGGAGGAGAGGTCTGCCGGCAGACCGGCACAGTAACGCTGGATCTCGCGGGGGACGGGACCGACGACCCCCTCCCGCGCGAAACGCACCCGGTAGATGAGGTTTCCATCCCACGTCACGTGGACGTGCCAGAGCCCGAACCGGCACGACCCCATCACGATCGCCATCTTCCGGTCTCCTTCCTGAATGTATCGATGGTACAGGTCGCCATCTCTTCCTGTATCCATGGCGGCAGCCCGGCGCGGACCCGGGGTTCCAGGAACCGCCGCTCTCCAAGGACGAGCACACCCCGGTCCTCCGGCGCCCGGAGCACCCGCCCGAGTGCCTGCATGGCACGGTTGACCGCCGGGAGGGTGTAGCTGATGAACTCGCCCTCGGCCCCGAACTTCATCCGGAAGTAGTCGATCACCATCCGGCGGACGCGGTTGAAGGGCGCGAGCGGGAGACCGATGACGAGTGCTCCTGCAAGCATCTCGCCCCGGTAATCCAGACCTTCACTCCATTTGCCCCCACAGACCGCAAAGAGGACGCCCGACCGGCCCGAGCCCGGGAGGGCCATGAACTCCTTGAGCATGGCAGCGGCGGTCGTGGCCTCTTTCGGTTCGATGTAGATCTGCTTCTTCCTGATCCGGGGAGCGCATTGCTCCGCAAACGTGTTGACGAGGTCGTATGAGGGGAAGTATATGGCGAGGTTCCCGGGGAGCGCGGCAAACGTGGTGATGTAGTCAACGGTCCGTGCAAGGTTCTGTGCATCCCGGCGCATCGAGTAGGCGGTCGTGATGTCGTCGGCGCAGAAGATGCGGCGGTTCTCGGGGGGGAAAGAGTTCGGAAGCGACAGTGCAGAGACCGGGAGGTCGCCGAAGTAGTAACGCCGGTAGCTCTCGATGGGAGAGAGCGTGCCGGATATGAGGACAGAGCAGGCGTGCGCCTGAGCGATATCCTGGAGCTTGGTGCCCGGGTCGATGTTCCTGACCTCGAGCGCCACCGATCCATCATCCTCCTTCCGGTAGACCGTCAGGTAGGCAGGATCGGCTGCCGACCGGAATATCCGGTAGAAGAACTCGGTCAGCCGCTCGATCGCGCTCTCCCGGAACTCGCCTGCCTGCATGTTCTTCTCGCGGATCCCTTCGCTGATCTTGAGGAGATCATCTACAACCGCCTCCATGTTCTGATAGAGTGTGCCCGCGAGGATCATCCGCTGGAATATCGCGGGATCGAACCAGTCCTCGATCTCGTGCGAGGCCTTGAGCGCCTCCATGAACCGGGTGATCTGCGGCAAGATCTGGGTTATGGCATCCGCCTGGTGCTCTGACCGCCTTCGACCGGCGAGTTCATGCTCAGCCTGCATGATATCCCGCTCATCGATCGTCACGCTCTCGATGCTCTGGACGACATCGCCACAGTTATGCGCCTCATCGATGAGCAACAGGGCATCACTCCCCTCGATACCGAGCGAGAGGTAGAGTTGCTCCCTGATAGCGTCGTTGAAGAGGTGGTAGAAGTTCACGAGGACCACATCAGCATCCCGGGCGGCATGCATCATCGTATCGTAGGGGCAGATGTTGCCACAGAACCCGGCGAGCTGGTCAGGCCAGATGAGTTCGGTGCCCACCCGTTCAGCACGGACACGCAGGGCAGCCGATGGGATCATCTTCAGCCCTGCATCTTCAGGTTCCACGAACGATTTACCGTGGATGAAGTAGGGACAGATGAGCGGGTGGTCCGGGTCCATCTTCCGGATCTGCTGCTTGATGTGGCGGTCGTTCGCCGGGATGAGCGCTCCTTTTTGCGCCCGCTCCCGCATAAGCGCCGTTGAAAAGGCCTTGACCCCTTCGCATCGCCGGTAGATGTCACCCTCCCCGCCGAGCGGACACATGCTGGACTTGCCGATGAGATAGGCAAACTTCAGGCCGCCCCGCTTCTTCCGGATGAGCTCGAGCTCGCGCATGAACGTGGAGAGCTGGCTTATGGTGCGGACGGCGACGAGCACCTTTCGCCCCCGGCTCTCTGCGAGGAGCGCTGAGACCACACTCGATTTGCCGCTCCCGGTCGGCGCATCGATCATGGCGATACCACCGTCGCGTGCGACAGATGCAGCCACCTCAAGCATCTCCCGCTGGTGAGGCCGGTATTCCCGGTAGGGGAACCAGTCGTCAAGGGACTCCATTGATGTACATATCGCCGGCAGACCTCAATGTTGTTTGGGTCTCCATGGCAGATCGGAACGCGAGGTCCATCAAACCCATGCTCCATGTGGTCTGATAACATGCGCCCTGCCCCCGCAGCCCGGATATCTCCTCTCACCTTGCGGAGACCTGCCCCGGCAAGTCCGGGGGTATCAGGCCTGCGGCAACATACAATCGATCGTGTCGCACTGCCGGTAAATTCCCGGCGAGGAAGCTCTCCCGGAACCAGCGGAGGTGTAGGAGAAAGGATATTAATGAGCAGGATTTCCGGAAATAGTAGAGTTCCGACCGTATAACATCTACCTCGCGGATCGATCCTGGCCGCGCATGTATTTCCGGCGATTTTGCCGCCCTCCCCCACCCTAAAAGAGATATTGGCGGAGAAGGGGGGGATCTGCGCGCCTGCTCTATACTGTCCTTCCCGGCTTTCCCAAAAAATCGCCCCCATTCCGCGTGGTCTTAAAATCCCTGGCGAGAACATCGTTTATCGATTCCAGGTGTTTAACGGCAGAAATTAACTCAGGTCAAATATAAGCGCTCCAAACGAGGTTATATTCTCTTCACAGAACGATCAATTCGAAACATATTAATAGCAATCCTAAATTACTCATTAATTGGACCTATACAATCAGATTACTCGAAGGTATAGGTAGGACGTTTAGAGAGGTGTATGAAAAATGGTGTTCCATCCTCCAGTTGCTATAGTAGCAAAAGCGGGTGATGCCGGGAAGTACAAGACCGGACTGCCAGTCTGGAACATGCTTGTGCGTGGCTTCATGTCAGGAGCTTACATCGCTATGGGCGGTGCGCTTGCGACGGTCTGTTCGACCGGTGTCATGGCGACCGATGTTGCGATGAGATCTGGCTTTGCAAGTGCCGGTATGGCCCAGTTCATGCTGGGTGCTGTCTTCCCTGTGGGGCTTATCATCACGGTTATGACCGGTGCAGAACTCTTCACCGGCGACGCGATGCTCGCCCCCATGGCTGCGTTCATCCACAAGGTCAGCTGGGCCAGTGTGCTCAATCTCTGGGTCTGGGTGTATATCGGTAACCTGATCGGATCGATCGTCTTTGCGTATATCATGGCATACGGGCCGTGTGTTACCTTCGATGCCGCCGGAACCGCAACACTCACTGCGTTTGGTATAAGAGCGATAGGTATCGCTACAGCAAAGACAAGTTATGCAGGAGGTATGGCCATATGGTCGGTATTCCTGAAGGGTATTGGCTGTAACTGGCTCGTCAACCTCGCAATCTTGCTCGGTATATGTGCTGATGACGCGATAGGAAAGATCGTCGGCATCTGGTTCCCGATCTTCGCTTTCGTCGCCACCGGATTTGAGCACAGTGTTGCGAATATGTACTTTATCCCAACGGGTATCTTCTGTACAGGCCTTGACCCATCGAAGGCAGTCGACTCGGTTAACTGGGTAACCATGTGGACCGCTAACCTGATTCCGGTTACGCTCGGAAACATAGTCGGCGCTCTGCTCTTCGTCGGTGTCATCTACTGGGTTGCGTTCAGAAAGGAAATTGCCGCCCTGAAGTAAACCTGATAAACGATGCAGATCGGAGATATTAAAGTGAGGGTGACGCCAGTTGCACTGGCGGTCTTCCTCTTTTTTATGGTTCTGATCGGTGTGTACGTCTACCTCACTGGAGATGTGCGCTCGCTGATCTGGGCGGTCCCATCGGCCGTTATGCTGATCATCATACCGGGAGCGCTCAACTACATGAGCCAGAAGCAGTATGCATCGCTCGTGCCGGAGTATGAAGCGATAGCGCGAACCATGCGCATCCGTGCGATCAATCTGAGTCTGCTCGGCCAGCCTGTACGTGTGAAGGGGGTCGTCGAGCGGGTCTACTTCCAGTTCCTCAACCGGCCACAGTACCTCGTCGCCGACCGGACAGGTGAGATATCGGTCAAGATGTTCACCTCACCGGCGGAAGATGTGAAGAAAGGGGATGTGGTTGAGGTGCTCGGAACTATCGTCAAACGCTACATCATGACCGGGGATGCGGTTATCAACTGCGTCTCAATCCGGAAAGTAGAGAACAAACAGTGATCCTGACGCCATCTGGCGCCAGAAGATTTTCAGTGAAGAGACGGTTGATCCGGGATATAAGATCCTGTCACCATCTCTATTAGAACGATGTATCAAGCCCTTCTTCTATCGACTTTACGGCCGGCCGCTCGCTTAGATCCTGAATATACTCCTCAAAGAGATGGATCCGGGTGCTCACAGGAAACGGGATCCCGAGTGTGCTGATGACCGCTTCGCCCGCTTCAAGCGTCTGTATCTCGGTGTCCAGGCGCGAGAGATCCTGTTTTGCGCTGCTCGCTATGATATCGCGGTCGCCTCGGTCTGAGAGCCCCATCACGACGAATGTATTTATCTGCGCAAGGATCCGGGCATCGATGTTCTTCGGCTGCTGGGTGACGACGCAGAGCCCCACGCCAAACTTCCTCCCCTCCATAGCAGCCTCCCGGAACGTCCGGGTGCTCCCGAGCCCCGACCCGAGCACCCTCTGGGCCTCCTCGATCGTGATAAGCACCTGCTTCTGCTCCTCTGTGCTCCGGGCATCTTCTCCCTGGTGATTCTTCATGATCATGCGAGTTATGATCGAGAGGACGAAGAGTTCGCTCTGCTCGCTCATACCCGGTATATCGATCAAAACGACCTTGTTCTCATGGAGCGCCCTGATGATATCAGAGACCGATGACCCCTTTTCGCGGAGGAATCCCCTGTTCCGGTTGAGCATGCCTAGAATTCGCCGCTGCATCACCGAGAGCGTGCTCGCCGTGAAATTCCTCAGGTTCCTGGCGATCTCAGGGTGCCTGCCGGTATACGTCGCGGCATCAAAGGTTGTAAAATCAGTATCCTGGAAGAACTCGATCACGGCGGATCCAGGTGTGCTCTCAAGCATCTCCACGACCTCACGCTGGGGCTGGGAGTGCTCGTAGAGCAGGAGGAGGTCGGGCGCCCTGAAGTCGTCATAGTCCAGGTAGAGCTGATCGAGCAGGTATTTCTTCCTGAAACGGTCCGATCGCGTGGTGAAGATCGAAAGCCCGTCCCGCCCGGCCTGGTAGTGGAGGAGCCCCTGGGTGGGCGCGCCGCTCGATGACCGTCCTCCTGCCACGTACTCCCCGTGCGGGTCCACGATGAGGAGCCCGAACTCCCGCGCCCGCATGCAGGAAGCACAGAAGACCTTCATGAAGTTGCTCTTCCCCATGCCGGTCGTGGCAAAGACGCCCATATGCTGCCGCATCACCATCGCATGGAGCGCCACCCTCACGTCCCTGAGGACGCCCTGGCCGGTCTTCATGACGCCGACCTCGATCTCACCCATCACCTGTTGCAGGAACGAAAAGTCCTCGACCTCCGGCTGTTCCACACGTGAGAACTTTGCAGGGATCGTCCGGGGTTTCCGGAAGAGACCGTCCTCCCCCACGAACCCGAGCGGGATCGCCTCGACGAGGATGAAGACATCCTCCCCGATCCCGTAGAAGTGCCCGGTGTGCGGGCGGGTGTCCCACCGGGGGTCCGAGAAGTTACATCCGTGGATGAGATCGCTCACCTTCGCAAAGAACGTCAACCCTTTGACGGTATCGGTGATCTTGAGCACGTCCCCGAGGTAGAGCTCTGCGTCGTGGGGGACGGCGAACCGGTAGCTGAGCACCCGGTCCCCGATCAGGCGGTACTTCGAGGCGTCGCCTCTATCAATATCGATCAAATTCATCATGGTAGTCACCAAAGATGCCGGTGTAGTCGGCGAGGTTCATGCCGAGTTTATCCATGCCCCGGATGATCCCCTGCCGGATCTGCTCGACCGCATCGGCCCCGATCTTCGTCGTGAGGTGAGCGTCGAGGAGGGGGTAGGGGTAGCCCGTGACCCTGCCGTCGTCGGCATAGCAGGCGAGCGCTGAAAAGACCCGCTCGACCGTATCCGGATTGTAGTACTTCGGGATCTCTACCTTGAACGCCCTCTGCGCCCGGGGGTGCAGTCGCGCGACGTACTGTCCGCCCCGCAGTTTCCAGCGGTGCGTCTCCTCGCGGTCGATCAGGCCTTCGGCGGCGGAGACACAGAGGTACCAGGGTTCAGGGATAGCGAGGTCGCGGGCAAGCCCTTCTGCCGCCGGGACGATCGGGTGTCCGGAGCCCCACGTGAGCGATGTCCGTTTCGTCAC
The DNA here is from genome assembly GCA_012510295.1 of Methanomicrobiales archaeon. Taxonomy (GTDB): domain Archaea; phylum Halobacteriota; class Methanomicrobia; order Methanomicrobiales; family Methanoculleaceae; genus Methanoculleus. Next base: position 6,916 of record JAAZID010000124.1, read on the forward strand.
AGCGGCGATGAGGATCCCCCGGAGGTTACAGAGGTTTAAGAGGCTCTCGATGACCTCATCGTGGCTTGCGTGACGGACCTGGAGTGTGCCGTCGAGCACGAGGAGATCCCCGGTATTGAGCTCTCCGGCCATCTCCGTAGCGGCCCAGTACTCAAGGGTATCCCGCACGACGGCGGAGTTCCGGATCGGGTCGTCGTGGTCGAGGTGCACCTTCGGGGGATAGCGAAAGCAGTCGCGGAAGAGTGTATCGAAGTCCTCGTTCCCGGTCCCGGGGTTGACGGTGACGATCTCAAGC
>JAAZID010000125.1 GCA_012510295.1 Methanomicrobiales archaeon
CGGTCGCCCAGCAGACGCCGCGAAAGGGCATCTATGACTTCCTCTCTCTCTCGCACAAACACCCGGACATCAGATTTATATGGGTCGGGGGGTTCCCGTATGGAAGATTCTCCCAGGACCACAGCAGGATCGAGGAGAAGAAAAGTCAGGCAGGGAGAAATGTTCTCTTTACCGGGTTTGTCGATGATATCGCTTCCGCCTACTGCGGTGCCGATCTCTTCTTCTTCCCTTCCTACGCCGAAGGACTCCCGATAGTCATCCTGGAGGCGCTCGCAACCGGCCTCGCCGTCGTCGCCCGGAGGATCCCCGAGTTCACCGGGAATTTTGGGGACGCCATCCTGTACTTCGACCGCATCGAGGAGGCGGGCATGTTACTTGAGAACCAGGACTTACTCAGACGCCATGCGGCGCTCTCCCGGCCGTTCACGGAGGGGTTTGATATCAGGACGATTGCGAACCGCCATGTTGACCTGTACCGGAAGCTGGCCGGGTAGTGGCGGATGACTCGCGGCTGGTTTCAGGGGGCTGATCTTCCCCTGCCATGATACCGGCAGAGATGTAGCATCACGCTTATAGCAAAATGACATCAAGAACTATACCGGGAGTTGAATGAAGGATGATCTCTATCGTCGTGCCGACGTACAACGAGGAGCAGAACATCGAGCGCTGCCTGCGATCACTCGCAAACCAGACGGTGCCGCGGGAGACGTATGAGGTCATCGTCGTCGATGGAAACTCAGAGGATAAGACCCGGGAGCTGGCCGGACCCCTTGCAGATACCGTCTTTATCCAGAAGAGCAAACGGGTAGGCGGGGCACGCAACGACGGGGCGATGGCAGCCAGCGGCGATATCATCGCCACGACGGACGCCGACTGTATCCTCCCGGCGGACTGGGTGGAGAGGATCGGCCGGAATTTTCTGGAGAGGGATATCGTGCAGCTCTACGGCACGGTCTACCCGATCGAGGGAGGTCTTCGGAACCGGCTCTCGCTCGCCAGCGCAAACACCTTCTCACGCCTCGGCTATCACACACGGACGATCTACTTCACGCTTGGATGCAACACTGCGTTTGATCGTGAGACGTTCATCGACGCCGGTATGTACCGGTGCATCGACGCCGGGGATGACCTTGAGATCGCGCAGAGGATGCGAAAGATCGGGAAGGTCTACCTCGATCCTGATCTTGTGGTCGGTTTCTCGATGAGGCGCTATCAGCAGTTTGGAACGATCAAATCAATCTCCGAGTGGTTGTATATCGTTCTCCGTGGAGGCGACGCCTCCGGTGTCACGTATACAAAACGGGAGTATAAGTAACCACTCTCATCCGGACATGAAGAGCAGAAGATCTGAAGCGGTGAGGAGGGGGGATGCTTGCGAGTTTGCACGTCTCCTCGGTATGGAGGTCACCGGGATCGCCGGCGGATGCGTCAGGGTGGCCATGCAGGCGGATGGCATGGAGAACGCCTACGGCACGGTCCACGGAGGCGCGATATTTGCTCTCGCTGATCACGCTTTCGGCATCGCTGCGAACCTGGAGGGTGTGGACCAGATAGCGATATCCGCTCATATCCACTACCTCTCTCCACCGATAGCGGGTGAGAGACTCGAAGCGGTCGCCCGGCGAGTCTCGGAGATGGAGAAGACGTCGGTATATGTAGTGGACATCTACACGGGTGACCGGCATGTTGCTACGTTTGAGGGGATAGGGTTCAAGACCGAGGGATAGAGCGGGTATCCAGGTCTTCTCCGGTCGGGAGATGGTAGGATCCTCTCCTGTCACACAACCCTGCGACCGCCCACCCGCTTTGCAAGGTAGTGCTGGTGATACTCCTCGGCCCGCCAGAACGTCCCCGCAGGCTCGATGGCGGTGACGATGGGGCGCCTGAACTTCCCTGAGCGTTCTATATCCTGCTTCGACGCCCGGGCTGCTGCTTCCTGTTCCGGTGTGTGGTAGAAGATCACCGACCGGTACTGCGTCCCGATATCGGGCCCCTGCCGGTTGGGCGTGGTGGGGTCATGGATACTCCAGAAGAGGTCGAGGAGATCCCGGTACGACGCATGAGCAGGGTCGTAGGTCACCTCCACAACCTCCGCATGCCCGGTCCTTCCTGTGCAGACATCGGCATAC
>JAAZID010000126.1 GCA_012510295.1 Methanomicrobiales archaeon
ACGCTCACGCACGTTCCGACGACCTCTTTGACCGCCGATTTCAGGTCGTACGAGAGCATATCATCCATCTTCATACGGGCGATACGGACAGCGGCCTCCAGCGGCAGGTTGCCTGCCACCTGGGTACCGGGCTCTGCGACGCCCTTCCCGACACCGGCCTCTTTCATGACGAGAGCCGTTGTGGGTGGAATACCCACCTCAATCGTGAAGTTCCGCTTATCGTCGACAGTGACCGTCACCGGCACCTGCATGCCGTTGAAGTCAGCTGTCTTTTTGTTGATCTCGTCGACGACAGCCTTCACGTTGATACCGAGAGGTCCGAGCGCGGGGCCCAGAGGTGGACCTGCTGTAGCCTTGCCGCCGGGTACCAATACCTCGACCGTTTCTGCCATACAAATTCTCCAGCCTAATCCCTCTTTGGGGAATAGATGCCTGGGTTATCTAAGGTCGTCGTGAGGGGATTTAAATATGTAGGGAGGCGGGTGCGCCACCTCTGCACCCAGGAAAAAGAGAGGTATTCTCAGTGAGTTTCCTCAGTCCTCTCCACAACGCGGACTGAGTCACCCCGCACGGTGATCGGGATTGGAACCATGCTCTCGTAGAGCTCGACGGTTATCTCTTCTTTTGCAGAATCTATTCTTTTTACGACCGCTTTCTCACCCTTGAACGGGCCGCTGATGATCTCGACGATTGTGCCCTCGGTGATGCCGCTGACCACCGGTTTTGGCACCAGGAAGTGCTCGACCTCAGAGAGGTCGGTCGCGCCCTGCACCACCGCGCGCGCATGGGGGATCAGCTCTACAAGCTGCTCCATCCGTGCGATGGCATCAGGACTTTCCACAAGGACGTAGCCCCTCAGTTCCTCAGGCACCATGACCGCTGTAACATGGATGTCCTTCTGGTCCCGGGTCACCTTCTCAATGTTATCGGCTACCGTCCGCTCCTGTTTCGCGGTCGTCTTTATCGCGTATATCTTGTTTGCACTCTTCGCCATAGCCATCATCTGGGCAGTACCAGCATGATCTCGTATATAATAAAGCCGATAAGCCCGATAAGCAGGATGCCGGCCGCTGCCACGATCGCGATCTTTGAGAACTCGTCACGAGTCGGCGTCCTTGCCAGTTTCAGCACGCGCCAGTACTTTTTGAAGAACTCCTCTTCGATCTTAAAGGATTTTACGCCCTTTAGTTTCTCTTTGTAATCCATCATACCGGCTCACTTCAGGAAGTCGATCTCAAACTGCTTCATCATGCGTGGCGTACCCTTTTCACTCCTTCCATATATTTGTGGTGACCGGACACCGGTGACGACGAGCAACGTCCGCATCTTGCCCTGCATGTCGGGGTCGACCTGTGCACCCCATATGATACGTGCATCAGGATCGATCCTCTGGTAGACCTCCTGGATGACGCCTTCAGCCTCGGACATGGTCATATCCGGCCCGCCGACCACATTGACGAGCGCAGCGGTTGCCCCGGATATGTCCACATCGAGCAGCGGGGAGCGCAGCGCCTTCTTGACAGAATCGGCGGCTTTGTCCTCGCTGTCACTCTCGCCCATACCGATCATGGCGACTCCTCCCCGTTCCATGACGGTCCTGACATCGGCGAAGTCGAGGTTCACGAGTCCGGGTGTTGTTATCAGCTCGGTGATGCCCTTGACCGCCCGCATCAGAACCTCATCTGAGACCTTGAAGGCGGCGTGGAGCGGGAGGCGGGGCACGACCTCAAGCAGGCGGTCGTTCGGGACGACGATGACGGTATCGGCAACTCCCCTGAGTCGCTCAAGACCGGCCTCGGCGTTCTGCGCCCGGATGGCACCCTCGGCCGTGAACGGCAGGGTGACAACGGCGATGGTCAGGGCTCCCTCTTCCCGGGCGGATTTCGCGACCACGGGTGCAGAGCCGGTGCCGGTGCCGCCTCCAAGCCCGGAGGTGATGAAGACCATATCGCATCCCTCGACCGCGCGCTTGATCTCGTCCTCGTTCTCGAGGGCCGCTTCTTCGCCGACCTGCGGAATCGAGCCCGCACCAAGCCCCCGGGTTCTCTGTCTCCCGATCAGGATGCGCGTCTCTGCATTTGTCCTGATGAGGTGCTGAGCGTCGGTGTTGAGGGCGATTAGCCGTGCTCCGTTGATACCCTCTTCCATCATCCGGGTGACGGTGTTTGAACCTCCGCCCCCGCACCCGACGACTGCTATCTCGGTCCGGAGTTCAATGAGAATATCCTCAAGCTCCTTGTCGATCTCGGGAGACTCAGAAAAGCGCTGTTCCTCCCGCGCCCGTGAAAGTGCCTCTTCTACGATAGATTTCATGTATATCTCTCCAATCCCGGGATATGTATCCGTTTCACGCTGGTTGTCTGCACCATATCAGATGTGATCTCCCGTCCGTCGATCTCGACCGTTCCTCCGCCGGCCAATGTGGCAAAGAGTGGGCCTTTTGGAACTCCGTATCTATGTGCCTTTGCAGGATCGAATCGAACTTTCTGGAGGACGAGGTGATCACCTGCGATAATAGTGTTTTCACAGATAAGTAAGAGCTTTACGCACAGGGTAGTTATATCACTTGCGAGTCGGGAGGCCTCGTGCTCAAAACAAATAAATAGAGGCAAAACTTCCGCTGAGCTTTTCGAGAGGTGAACGACAGGGAATCCTCGCAAATTCTCGATAAAACCATCTTTATCAGATTTTATAACTTCTTCTATCAGGTCGGGGTTAATCTCCACCAAAGCGGGGATTCCATCTCCACCAAGATCGTGGATATGAACGCGTGAACCGGGAGCGATCTCCTCTGCAAGAGCCCTGATCATACGGTAGGTTGTCCACCCGAGATCCCCGATATCGAGGATCTCCGACTCCGAGAGAAGGATGATCCCGGCGTCGTCGAGCATCCTCTCGACCCTCCCTGCCTCCTCGGTGGATAACGACTTTTTATCGATGTACGCCGCCACAGCACTGCTCGCCCCCTGCATCCGCCGGATCAGATCAGGATCAGCGAACCCGATCTGGCGTGCCGGTAGCATGTGGCCGAAGGCGCCCCGGGATGAGAGGGCGATATCGGTCTGTCGCACGGCGTAGTGAGTTCCGCCAAACCCGATGAGGTTGATCGTCTCCTCCGGCACTGCGGAGAGGATGCTCTCTGCGAGTGCCCGCCCGGCGGCCGGGTCGGCCCACTCGTCGACGGTAGACCCGATCTCGACGAAGAGCGACGGTGTCGAGAGAGCGGTCGGGCCGTGGTGGGTCACCTCGTAGGAGACACGGTAGCCTTCAGGAGCCCGGGCGGCGAGGTTTCGAAGGATGGCATGCATCCACGCCGGGGCCGCCGGTGCAAGCGCTCCTGGCTCCCCGCCGAGGTCGGCGGTATCGTAGTTGCCGGTCACGTGCACGGTCAGGGCCGGCACCGGCCGCTCACTCGCGTGCCGGGATATGAAGATGATCAGGTCGGCCTCGATCTCCTCGTCGATCCGGTCCTGGTAGATCAGGCGGCCGTCGACCTCGTGGAACGTCAGCGCATGGTTATCTGTGAGCGGCCATCTCCCACCGGCCGCGAGGACCTCTTCGAGGTTATGGCGGATGTTTACCCCCGCGATATCCTGGATTGAATTGACAAGCGCGATCCGCATCGGGTACATACGTGGGTCGGCGGGATGCTAAATGGTAATGGCGCACTTCGTCTCACTTTGGAGATGTGGGGGAGTTCGGGGTGTCGGGTACAGGCGGTTTGTACGGCCATCGGGGTCTTGTGCGCCCTTCGCGTGAGGAGCTGCTTCCCCGGGGTGATGGTTGGCTGTGATCGGGATGGCGATACCCCTGCCTGATAGTAAATCCTATCTTCCTCTATGCAGACAGATGTACACTATGAACGATGAGAAGATCCAGAAGGCATTTGAGGCGTATGGTATAGAGAACGAGATCACCTGCCCGCAGGTGTTTGAGATATCGGAGAAGTACAGCATCCCGAAGATGGATGTCGCCCGGTACTGCAACCAGCAGGAACCGAGGATAAAGATCAGGGGTTGCCAGCTGGGCTGCTTCAGATGAGTCTCTTCCTCGAGGTCATCCCGGTCAGTGAGGCCGTTGAGGTTGTGCGGCAGATCGCGCGCCCGCCCCGGAGCGAAGAGGTCGCGCTCGAGGATGCCCTTTACCGGGTCCTCGCAGAGGATATCCTCGCCGATATCGATATCCCCGGGTTTGACCGCTCAACGGTCGATGGTTACGCTGTCGCTGCGGCCGATACCACGGGGGCATCTGAGGGTATTCCGGCGATGCTCGGGTGCCTGGGCCGTGTAGGGATGGGGAGTGCGGATGCCTGTAGCATATCCCCCGGTCTGTGCAGGTACATCCCCACCGGCGGGGCTCTGCCCCGTGGCGCGGATGCGGTCGTTATGATCGAGCACGCAGAGGAGATCGGGGGTGACCTGCTCGTGCGCCGGCCGGTGGCGCCCGGCGAGAACGTGGTCTTCCAGGGTGAGGACTTCCGGGCAGGACAGGTGGTGCTTGAGCGCGGCCGCGTGCTCTCTCCCCGGGACATCGGTGTCGCCGCTGCGGTCGGTGCCGGCCGGGTCTCTGTGGTGACGCCGCCGGTGATCGGGATCATATCCACCGGAAACGAACTCGTCCAGACAGACCGGGTTCCGGGACCGGGGGAGGTGCGGGATGCAAACTCGTACCTCGTCGGCGCTTTCGTGGCGGAACGGGGTTGCCTGCCGATCCATTTCGGGATCGTCAGGGATGAACGGGATGCGCTCGATGAGGCTATCACCGTGGCGTTTTCCCGGTGTGATGCAGTCCTGGTCTCGGGCGGTTCGTCAAAGGACGAGCGGGATAATACCGCAGCGGTCATAGCCGACCTCGGGAAGGTGCTGGTGCACGGGATCGCCATTGCACCGGGGAAGCCCACGATCATCGGGACGGTACAGGGAAAACCGGCCATCGGGCTTCCCGGGCATCCGGCCTCGGCGTATGTTGTCCTCGTCGCCATCGTCGACCACCTGCTCGCAGCGATGCAGAAGACCGCTGTCGCCCGGCGGACCCTCCATGCACGGTTGACAGAGAACATCCCCTCCGCCCGCGGCCGCGAAGACTATATCCGTGTCCGGGTCGGGGAGGGTGAAGCCATGCCGGTCTTCGGGAAGTCGGGACTCTTAAACACCCTGGTGCAGAGTGAGGGGCTTGTGCGGATCCCGGCATCGAGCGAGGGGCTGGAGTCCGGTGAGGATGTAGAGGTGATACTATGGTGAAGCGATACCTATCGGTCATAACGCTTGCTGAGGCGCTGGCGCTCATGGAAGACTCGTTTCAAACAATCCCCGGGACTGTGCAGATCCCGGTGACCACCGCGG
>JAAZID010000127.1 GCA_012510295.1 Methanomicrobiales archaeon
CAATAGACCTTCCGACCGGGAGCACCCGCCGGCGGTCTCGCGGCTGAGGGTGCTGGCCAGGCCATCCACGCTCTGGATGAAGAGATCAGGAGCTTTCCGGGTGTATCATTCCCCTGTGTCCTGAAGATCCGCCATAGGGCGCCGGAACACCACCGCGCACAGGAATCCACAAATCTCGTGCGGTTGCCAGACTCCGGCAGTAGTCCCGGGGCCGCTGGAAAAATATCAGGATAACGTAGCACACAAACCCACCAATACCCCTCACCTGCAGGTGCGCAACACATAAGACGTTAATACGATGACATCAAAGCCTCCAGTAAACAACACCCGGGTCTATAGCATGATACAGACAGAAAACCTCACCAAAATCTACAACGGGAACGCCGCTGTCGACGGCCTGAACCTCACCGTCGGGGAGGGTGAGATCTTCGGCTTCCTCGGCCCGAACGGCGCAGGGAAGAGCACGACGATCCTGATGCTCACCGGCATGATCGAACCCACCGCCGGCCGTTGCCTCGTCGACGGGATAGAGGTCGCAAAGGATCCCCTCGCCGTGAAGAAGATCATCGGCTACCTCCCCGAAGATGTCGGGTTCTACGGGAACCTGACCGCTGAGCAGAACCTGGACTACTTCGCCCGGTTCTACGGTATGGGCGTAGACGGGCGGAAGGCGCGGATCGCCGAACTCCTCGAGCTGGTCCACCTCGACGGCGTCACCCAGAAGGCCGGCGAGTACTCCCGGGGGATGAAACAGCGGCTCGGGCTCGCCCAGGCACTCATCAACGATCCGAAAGTCCTCTTCCTTGATGAACCGACGGCAAACCTCGACCCCGAGGGAGTCAGGGAGTACCGCGACCTCATCATCGCCCTCGCCGGCGAAGGAAAAACAGTCTTTGTCTCCTCTCACATACTCTCCGAGGTCCGGGCGGTCTGCCGGACCATCGGACTCCTTGCAAAGGGAAGACTCGTTGCACAGGGAACGCTCGGCGAGGTCGCCCGGATGCTCGCCCCGTCGGATGGCGACGCTGTCCGGATCGTCATAGAGACCGTGGAGCAACTGCCCGACCTCGACGACCCTGAGATCATCACGATCGAGCAAAACGGCAACCGGGCGGTCATCCGGGCAACGACTGATATCCGGGACCGGCTCTCCACTCTCCTCCTTGAGCAGGGCATGCACATCCGTGAGATGCGCATAGAAGAGCCCGAGATCGAGGATGTCTTCATGGCGATCTACCGGAGGTGATGAGAATGGCACTCGATAGACTCCTCACCGTAGCACGAAAAGAGTTCTCCGATCATGTCACCAGCAGGAGGTTCCTCATCATCCTCGCCCTCCTCCTCATCATATCGGCTATCGGCATGCATTCAGGCATCGGGAGCTACAACACCATGCTTGAGTCCTACAACCAGCAGCTCCAGTATATGCAGGAGTTTGAGGATGATACCATCGGGCGCTGGATGCCCGAGAAGCCCTCGATCATGCTCATCTTCAACGCCATGATGACCTACATGGTGTCGCTCGGCTCCATACTTGCGATCGCCATAGGGTTTGACCTGGTATCAAAGGAGAAGGAGACGCGATCGCTAAAATCACTCCTCTCGCACCCGGTCTACCGCGACGAGATCATCAACGGCAAAGCGCTCGGGGGCATCGCCGCGCTCGGGTTTGCCGTGGCACTTGCCCTCGCCATATCGCTTGCAACACTCCTCATATTCTCGATCGTCCCGACGCTCGAGGAGTTTGCCGCCATCCTGATCTTCGGGGCGGTGACGCTCGGGTTCCTGCTCGCCTACTTCGCCATAGCGCTCACGGCCTCGACGATCTCGCGGGAGAGTGGGAACGCGCTCGTCTATACCCTTGTGATCTTCTTTATCGTCTCCTCGCTCTTCCCGATGCTCGGGATGGTGGTAGGTGAAGCCCTCGCCGGCGACCCACCCGAACCGCCGAATATACAGATCTCTTCAGGGAGGACCGCCACCGCCGTCGCAAGCACCAGCGGGTACTTCACCAGCACCTCCTCGCAGTCGGTGGTCCACACAAGTGAAGGCCTGGACCCTGAGTGGCAACAGTACGAAGAGGACATGAAGGCGTATAGCGAGAAACGGATACTCATAAACGACGTCACAAACCTGATCTCGCCGCAGATGAACTACTATGTAGCCGCTATGGCGGTCACGAACCCCCGGATCGCCATGATAATCAGTTCACCCTACCAGCCGATGCCGGAGGAGACCCCCGGCCTTGCCGAAGCCCTCAGGGATGTCTGGAAGAACATCGCTGCGCTCATCGTCTTCCCATCAGTCTTCTTTGCTGTGGCCTACATCAAGTTCATGAGGATGGATATCCGATGACCGCCAGGTGGCTCTTCATCCTCCTCATCGTAGCGCTCGCTATACCGGGGGCGGCGGCCCAGACGCTCCAGACCGAGATCCGGTGCGACTTTCCCGGGGAGCTGATCGAGGCCGGCGATACCGCCGTCTTTGACCTCTCTATCACGAACCGGGGGAACACCGGGACATGTCTCCTCAACCACTGGACTTACCGGGGCACCGATGACTGGAAGATCCGGTTTGTCGATGGCGACCGCGACGTCTATCGGATGCTTATAGCGGCCGGCGAGACAAAACCCGTCCGCCTGCTGGTGGAGACCTCCGGCCATGCCGCTGTGGGGGAGTACCGCATCAGGGTGGGCATCGGTGATGGGATCATCTGGGTCTACGTCAGGGTCACAAAGACACATAGCGGTGAAGTCGGCACCCTTGAGGCAACGGTGGTCGACAAGGAAGGAAACGTCGTGAGAGGGGCTGACGTCGGTGTCTACGACGGTGATCTGCGGATCGAAGGGATGCTCACGACCGCTGAAGGCAAGGTG
>JAAZID010000128.1 GCA_012510295.1 Methanomicrobiales archaeon
ATGTATGGTTATTGATAGCGATACTGCTGGCGGCGACCTGGCGTGGATGAGAACCATTCACTCCTCTACCGCCTGCTCTTTCGGCCCAAACTCTTTCTGAATCTCAGCCCTGAATTTTTCATACCCGATCTCATCCATCTGGTCGGCGAGGAACCGCCCGCTCCAGGCAGTCCGGTAGACCCAGTAGACGATGCGGTCGACGACCTCGACGACCTCTTCCTCTGTCTCGACGGTGATGAGCTCGCGCCCCACGCGAGGGTTTGCACCGCGCCGCCCACCGACGGTGATCTGGTAGTGGTCGTACTCCGATTTCAGGAGGTGGTACGGACAGGAATGGATACAGATGCCACACTGGACGCATTTATCTTCGTCAAGGACAGATATGCCGTCCCTCAGCTTTATGGCGCGCTCCCGGCAGTACTCCACGCAGGTACCACACCCCGTGCAGAGTCCTGGTATCCGGAGCGGCCGGATACGGCCGATGATGCCGATATCATTTAAGAGCGGACTGTTGCACATATAGGTGCAGCCTGATATGGCGATCCGGAGCCGTATCGGGAGTTCCTTTCCAAAGACCCGCGCATCAACCTTCCGGGCGAGGTCGATCGTCTCGCAGTTGGCGTACTTACACCATTCTGTGCCCGGGCAGGCCATGATATTTACTACCTCATTCTGTTCAGCACCGATAGGTGTTCCGTTCTTCTCAAGTTCTCTCGCGATCTTTTCAAGGTTGTCAGGGTTTACGTGCGGGATCTCCGCTGTCTGGCGCATGGTGAGGTGGAGAGTGCCGTCTCCATATTTCTCGCTGATCTTTGCCAGTTGCTTTACCTGGGCCGCGGAGAGAAACCCTCCCGGAATCCGCAGCCGTATCGTCGCATAGTCTGCGTTTCGCTCGGTGATGACCCCTCCCCGGGTGTAGAGGCCATAGTCGTTTATCATCCTACAATAGTAGCAACTGCCGGGATAAAAGAAAGGCGGTCAAAAGATGGCGAGAAGGAGGAGGACACCGGCCCGGGTGATCTCGTTTGTGGCGCCGACGACGTCGCCGTTGACGCCGCCGAAGAGGTGCCGGGCAAGAAGCATCATCGCGGCAGCGATACCGGCCGTGACAGCGAGCGCGAGCGCGATACATACCCGGGGGAGGGGTAGCAGGAAGAGCGGTAGCGCGAGCAGGGTTGCCGGGATAAGAAACCAGGGTCGTGCGAAACCCCGGAAGTAGGAGTGGATCCCCTCCCGAAACGGTGGCCCGAGCGTTGTCAGGTAGGACATGGCGACCTTCGCCGAGACCTCGGCCGTGAGTATGGCCGCCGGAAGGTGTGCGGTGTTCTGGAGAGCGGCAAACGCCAGGAGTGTGACGATGATCCCCGCCGCGACAGCGCCGGCGCCGGTGCTCCGGTCGGTCATAGCGGTGATCCTTTTTTCCCGGCTCCCGTGAGCCATGAGTCCGTCCCCGAAGTCGAGGAGCCCGTCGAAATGGTTGCACCCCGAGAGGATGAGAACCATGGCGAGGGCTACGGCTGCCCCTACCACCGGCGATCCAATACAGGAGACGATGCCTGCCGCTATCCCGCCGATCACGTATCCGGCGATCGGGTAGAGGTATGAGCGGCGGGCGAAGTACTCGAACTCAACCGGCCTTCCGAGGGGGAGCGATGTGCAGAACTGCAGGAGGGCGAGGACCGATCTCACACCGACTCGCTGTAGAGGCGTGATGTACAGCCAGCGATCAGCCAGGCGACGGCATCGTCGAGGAATGGTCCGAGTTTACCCAGAAGTCCGGGTTTCTTCTGGTCGTAGCGGGTGAACTCGAACCGCGCATAGGTTCCCCCGATGACCTCGGCGATGGCCATCCCGATGATCTCGTCTGAGAGGAGGAAGACCGGATCGTCAGCGATCTCGGAGTTTTTTCTCCTCCAGTAGAGCTCTTCCTCGAGCAGGATGGCACCGAGGAGGAGCGACGCAACGTTCGGATCCTCGAATGCTCTGCTTATCTTCTCATCCAGTCGTATTACTGCCTCTTCCGGCCCGATCCCATGGGGGACGTAGAGCTCCATTGCCGAGGCGATGATATCCTTCCTCGCGACACCCTTCTCTTCCAGTCTATGCTCGATCTCGAACATCACATAGGGGTTGAACCCGGCTGCTATTTCCGCGTTTGGATTTTGCACTGACTCCGGTGACCCGGAGGGTACTGGCCGGGCATCCGAGACGACAGACATCCAGAGGTGCGCGAGAATCGGGAAATATTACCTTATCCGTGTTTTTTTTGCGATGATGTGAACGGCGGACAGGAAGATTGCGCTTCAAACCGCAACTTCTTCTATCCAGCGGCGCCAATCGTGTACCTGATGTCAGACATCTTTCTCTCGGAAGATCCAGGGATCAGGCCGCGTCGCCCTATGATAGCGATCATCCTCGCAAACACCATGCTCTCCACCGTTCCTGGCATATCGGGCGCCGGGCCGACACCTGAGGCGACCCTGCTCACACCGGTTCTCGATGCGGAACTGGTCACGACCGGCGCGATCACAAGCATGCCGGTCAGGCCGAACACCCCCACCGGGTGCCCGACGCCGGCAGCGATCACCCGATCCATGATCGAGCTGACCGATCTTGCCCCCGTCTTCATCAACGCAGGTCTTGCTCATACCCCGACCGTCCCCTGCCTGGATACCTACGGGAGACCCGGCGGCGACCCCCGCAAGGAGGATGCTGTGCCGGAGGCGGCCCGGCTCTTTGAACGGGGTGAGATGATCGGCCGGCTACTCTCGCAACAGAGCGATCTTCTGATGCTCGGGGAGTGCGTTCCCGGGGGGACGACCACCGCCCTCTGCGTGCTACGGGCGCTCGGCTACGAGGCCTCGGTCAGCAGTGCCTTTATCAAAAACCCGCTGG
>JAAZID010000129.1 GCA_012510295.1 Methanomicrobiales archaeon
CGGTCAATGGGTTCTCGAAGGCCTACGCGATGACCGGGTGGCGGATCGGCTACGCGGTCGCCCCCCGGCCGGTCATCAGGCGGATGGAGAAGGTGCAGCAGCATACCATATCGCACCCGACGACGTTTGCGATGTTCGGCGCGGTCGCCGCGCTCCGGGGGAGCCAGGACTGCGTCGAGGATATGCGCCGCGAGTTCGAGCGCCGGCGCGACTACATCATCCCGGCGTTTGCGGACCTCGGCTACGCCACAGCGCCGGCGGACGGCGCTTTTTACGCCTACGTCAATGTCGGGGGCGACGATATGGCGACCGCCCGCTCATGGCTTGAGGATGCGCATGTCGCCGTCACACCCGGGACGGCGTTCGGCACTCCGGGCTGGCTCCGGGTCTCCTATGCGACGTCGATTGAGAACCTTGAGGAGGCGATATCACGGATATCAACGCTCTGAAGGAAGAAACTTATTTTTTCGGCCCGGATGCTCACCGCCGCATCCTCTGCAGTCTCTCGTAGTATTTGACCGCCTCGGCGGAGCGATCGAGGGAGATGAGCGCCATCGCTATCCCGCCGAGCACATCGGGATCGTCGGGGCTCGCGACGAGCGCCTTCTCATAGCACTCAAGAGCCTCTTCGGGGCGCCCCAGTATAACGAGGGTGTTTCCTTTCATGCTCCAGATCGCCGCTCTTGTGGGATCGATCTCAAGCGCGCGCGTGTAACAGGTGATGGCCTCGCCGTAACGCCCGAGGATGAAGAGCGCAAGACCCTTCTGGCACCATATATCCGCGCTCCCGGGGTTCGCCCGGAGTTCCTGATCGTAACAGACGAGCGCCTGGTCGTAATGCGAGAGGATCGAGAGGACATTTGCTTTGTTGTTCCAGACCTGGCGGTTCTCCGGATCGACCTCGAGCGCCCGTTCGTAACAGACAAGCGCTTCCTCGTAGCGCTCAAGCCGGTAGAGGGTGTTCCCGTAGTTGTTCCAGGCGACAGCGTTCTCAGGCTCCATCCGGACCACGGCCTGGTAACTCTCGACCGCCGCCTCATAGTTCCCGATGGCGTAGTAGCTCTCGCCCCGGTAGTAGTATGCACCCGGATAGTCGGCCCGGAGCCTGAGTGCCTGGTCAAAGCACTCTACCGCTTCCCGGTAGCGCTGCAGGATGAAGAGGACACGGCCTTTCCAGTACCATATCCCGGGATCGATGGCATTCTCCCTGAGCGCCCGGTCAAAGCCGATGAGCGCCAGATCGTAACGCTTCAACTTCTTCAGCGCTACAGCCTTGTGGTACCAGATCCCGGCGAGATCCGGGTTGCTCCTGAACGCCCGGTCGAAACAGCCGATCGCTTCCTCGTAGCGCTCCAGGTTCTGAAGGGCAAGGCCCTTGTTGTACAGGATTCTGGCGTCATTGGATCGGATGGCGAGCGCCCGGTCAAAAGATATTAGAGCCTCCTCATAGCGTTTCAGCGTCGCAAGCGTGCATCCCCTGGCGGACCATGTGTCGGCATGACCCAGATCGATAGCGAGCGCTCGATCGTATGAGGTGAGGGCATCCTGGTACCGGGAGAGGAGAACCTGGATCGTTCCCCGGGCGTACCAGGCGTTTGCGTTCCGGGGGTCGAGTGCTATGACCCGGTCATAGTTCTCTATCGCCGCATCGTACTGTCTATCGATAGCAAGGGCTGTTCCCCGGGCAAGCCAGGCCTCGATGCAGCCCGGTTCGATGGTGACGACCTGATCATAGCATGCGAGCGCGTCGGCAGTCCGGTCCATGTTCCTGAGGGCGTGCCCCCGGGTGAGCCAGGCATCCACACGGTCGGGTGCGAGTTTCACCGCCTGGCTGCAGTACCCGGCCGCCTCCTCATAGAGCCGGAGGTGGTAGAGCACCTGACCCCGGGCGGCCCAGAGTCGGGCGCAGTCGGGGTCGATACGGATCCCCTGGTCGAGGCATTCGGCTGCCTCCTGGTAGCGACGGGATGTCGTGAGGGCGAGTCCTTTATGGTACCAGGCAGCGGCGGTGTTAGCGTTCAGCTTGAGGGCTCGATCGTAGCACTCTATGGCGCGGTCGTACTGCCCCTGCTCGCTGTATGCCCTTCCCTTCCTGCACCAGTCCCCGGCACTCTTCCATGGGAGAACCATTTCGAGAATGATTGTGATCCCCAGTAAAAAAGGGTTCCGGTAGAGCCTGGAAAGAAATCGTTCTTATGGTACCTCTGATGGAAATATTGTCCTTTTTGCCGGGGCCGTTTGATAACATATACATCCTTCTGGACCCAAAATGTAAACAAATGAAAAAGATGCGAGATCTCCCGAACCATGACCGTCCGCGCGAGAAACTGGCTTCCCGTGGGGCAGAAGCCCTCACCGATGTCGAACTGGTCGCTCTCCTCCTCGGGCGGGGTGTGAAGGGGCGGGATGTCTCGCAGATAGCCGGTGACGTCGCACGCTACCTGGACGATACCGGCGGGAGTCCGACATACCGGGAGCTCCGCATGATCGAGGGGATCGGGGAGGCGAAGGCCTGCGAGATCATGGCCTGCTTCGAGCTCGGGCGGCGGTATTTCGTGGACGACGAAGAGATCGTCGGAAGCCGGATCAAGAACCCCGAAGACGTGATCCCGCTGGTGAGCAAGTGGCGGGACAAGAAACAGGAGTACTTCATCTGCATCACGCTCAACGGTGCCGGGGAGGTGATCGAGCGCCGGGTCGTCACCGTCGGTATCCTGAACCAGAGCCTCGTCCACCCGAGGGAGGTCTTTTCCGAGGCGATAACCGACCGTGCGGCATCGGTCATCCTGGTCCACAACCACCCCTCAGGGACGCTTGAGCCCTCTTCACAGGATATCAGTATCACCCGGCAGCTCATCGAGGCCGGAACGATCCTCGGTATCAGGGTGCTCGACCATATCATCATAACGAAGAAGAG
>JAAZID010000130.1 GCA_012510295.1 Methanomicrobiales archaeon
CCCCGGCCCCCGCGATCGCGGGCAGGTGCCGGATCTGGCTCTCAACCGCCGGGTTGACCAGGCGGGCTATCTCGGTCCCGAGCATCCCTGCCGTGAGGCCGTAATCCCCGCCCACATGGTAGGGGTTCACGTGGGCGATCAGGTACTCGTCGACCGACTCGTCTGGGTGATGGTGATCCACGACCATCACCGGGAGGCCGTATATCCGGGTCACCTTCAGCGATGGTATATCCTCATCCGTGGAACCGTTGTCCATCAGGAGGATCATCGGCATCTTCTGCCCGTAGCGGGCGTTATCCTTGAGGGCGAAGTCCAGGTCACGTGTGACATCCTCTATCTCGTAGAACGGGGCTTTTGACGGAGAGCGCTTGAAGAGGAAGTACTCTGCATCGAAATCCCCGCCGCTCTCCCGGATCAGAGCGGTCACCGCCTGTTCGACGGCGGCGGCGGCGCATATGCCATCCGCATCGGCGTGGTGCCGGAGGACGATCGGTCGCGCGGTCAGGACGGCCTTTCGGATCTCCTTTGCAACCTGGCGCATCTGCGGCCTGAGGGCCTCGAGGATATCGCTCTCGACGAGGAACGGGAGATCTGCCGGCTCTGCCCGCTCATCCAGCGCCGCATCGATACGTTCCCTGACCCGTGCCACATCCTCCGCATCCAGGGCCGTCATGGACGCGACCTCGATCTGCAGCTGGTTGTTGCGCTGCATCACCTCACCCGTGAGACCGACGATATCCCCGAGGTCGATCTCCGGATACGCACGGACCCCCGCCTCGATGAACGCCGCTGCGTTCCCGGTGCCAGACTCGTCCACGATCGTGAAGATCGTCGGCCCGGATGTCTGCTTGACCTGTGCGATCTCGCCCTCGATGAGCACCGTCCTCCCGATCCTCTTTCCTATGTCAGCGATGCGCACACTCGTCGTCTTCTTCATCACGTTCTGAGTCTGGTAGACGGTCGGTGTGACCTCCTCGAGGTCGATGTTACCATTGCTCCTGATCTGGATGACTCGAACGATGATCTGGTCGCGTTCACTGTGCTGCATCTTCACGTTGCTCTTGTGGACGAGCCCCTTTATCCGGTCGTTTAACTGGACAAATACACCGAACGGGGCAAAACCCTGCACCCATCCCAGGTACGTCTTTCCTTCTTCCACCTCTTCGAGATCACAATTCGCTCCGAGGCGATAGACAATCATATCTTCCATAATTATTCTCCAAAGTATTCTCAGGGTTCTTCAGCGGGGTACCCGGCAAGTTCATACAACCGGCATTCTCCATCCCGCCTGCCTTTTGCGATGATAATATCATCTCTCTGGATCCGGGCGTCTTTCCCGGGGCGGTAGACCCACCGGTCACCGCGCTTGATGGCGAGGACGACCATCCCGGTCACGGTCCCGAGCGACGCCTCTTTGAGGGTCCTGTCGATGAGCGACGATGACTCAGCCACAGGTATGCGTGTTATGATCTCATCCGATTCCCGGACGATCTTCTTAAATACCGGTGGGATCTCGATATCGCGCAACAGGACATCGACGATCGAGTGAGCTGAGTCACTGATCGCCTGTGCAAACGAGGACATATACAGAAGTCCCCTCAGGTAGCGCACATCATCGATCTTTCGCGCCGCCTCAAGGACCCAGAGATCCAGGTTATACCGCATGTTGTCCAGCATCTTGTCGAGGGCGACCACCTCGTTTGCGATCTCTTTGTTGTTGAAGAGAAGGGAGGTGTACGCAAGCCCGACGGAGAGCTCCGAGAGGTTCTTCATCTCGATGATCAGCTGGACCGCCCGGTCGAGATCATCGACCGCGCCCGCCGGGGAGGTCTCGTAGCGGGGATACTCCACAGTCCCCGCCATCATCGAGAGGATATCTGCTCCTGCCTCCGGGCCCCGCGATATCAGGATATCCTCGGCCTCTATCCGGGTGGTCTTGCCGGGATCGTATATCCAGCCCCTCCCGCGCCGGATAGCGATCACCTGCATGCCGGTCGTGCTCTGGACCTTCAGCTCCCCGAGGGTGTGGCCGGCAAGTTCGCTTCCCTGGCTGACGATGACCCGTGTGACAACCTCTTCAGCCTCAGGAAAGACTCGCTTGAGTTTCGCCGGGAACTTGATGTCCTTTAAGATGAGCATCGCCATATCCGATGCCGAGTTTGCGATCCGTTCCGCCGCTTCAGCCACCTGGAGCATACCGCTCATCGCCTCGGCCTCTTCAAACCGCCGTGCACTCAGGGTGCTCTGAATCCTGGCCTGGTAGACCAGTTTATTCATGCTCTCCTCGAGATTGATAACCTCGAGCGCTATCTCCTTATTATCGAAGAGTATCGCAGAGTAAGAGAGATCGACCATCAGCTCAGAGACATCCTTCATCTCGATCAGGACATCCTTGAAACTGACCGGTTGATATTCACGTTCCATCATGGATCTATTAATCGTTCTTCTCATATCCTTCACTACAGCAGCAGGCCGATCACCGCCATGAGCGCAGCTGCACCAATCACGTCGATCAGGCTTGTGATGACAGGGATTCCGAAGTTATCGGGATCGAGACCATACCGGAATGAAAGGCTCGCGGTGACATATGCCGCGCCGTTCACCAGGGTCATGACGATCAGGCCTGCTACAAGGCTGATTGCGACCAGCATTCCAAGACCGGGGCTGTTGAGCCCCATGAACACCGCCGCGCCATGTGCGATGAGCGCCAGCAGTGGAAGCAGTATCAACGTATAGAGATAGGAAATAATAAAATGATGCACAGCGTCGCGCTCAGGGAGGAACTGCGGGGTGAGCTCGCCGGTATGCATACCGGTCGAGAGGCGTGACCCGAGGATGCCGCCTATCGAGCCAAGACCGCCCATGAACGGCGGTATCAGGATCAAAAACACTGCGAACGTCACCAGTTCTTCGAGGTTGAGGGAGTAGGTCAACCCGGCAACCGTGCCGAGTATGCTGAGCGGGATGAGGAGGGCGAGGTTCTCCCGGACGATAGCGCCTATCCTCTTCGGCCGGCGGTGGGTGTAGAGGATGGCGATGATGGCGCTGACGATGGCGACAACCCCGATCGCCAGGCGTGCCGGAGGAGAGAGGCCCATGACGAATACCGCGGAGAGCACGAGGATCGGGAGCGTCACGATATCCCCCGAGGTTGTGACGGTGGGGGCGGCGATCATGTCGAGGTCAAGACCGTAGCGGTAGCTCAAGAGTGCGATGACCAGGGTGATCCCCATCACCACGAGCCCTGAGACGACCCCGCTGATGACCGATATCAGGACCAGGTCGGTGATCCCCACCACCGGAAGCCCGGAGAGGGCGGTTGCGATATAGGCGAATGCGCCGAGGACGAAGGCTATGAGGATGGTAACCACGAACGAGGCGCGTATGTTGTCACCGAGGGTGCACCCCTCCCGAAAATCGATGGAGAACTCCCCGAGGTGCATCGATGACGAGAGGCGGGATGCGAGGACCCCGGCGATGTTCCCCCGCATATCGATGATCGATGGCAGGAGCACCATCAGGCCCGGTATCAGCTCAAGGACTTCCCGGACAGAACCGAGGTAGATACCCGCAACACTCGCTGCAGCGGCGCTGACGAGCAGGGCACCGAGTCCTGTCATAACCAGACGGCGGCGGCTCTGGCAACAAAGGATCTGCTCCATCACCATCACCATCCATCTCAATCAACTCCGAAAAGGAACCTCGAGCACCACAAGATCGGCCGGGAGGATCACGTCTCCCTCATATCGTCGTTTCGCATCGCGTATATGGTTTGCTGTACCTGTGTAGCGGGAACTGATATGCACGAGAGCGAGCATCCGGGCATCCAGAGCCGCTGCCGCTTCCCCGGCCTCCCCGGCGGTGGAGTGCAGGACATCCCGCGCCCGATCGGCCTCTTCATCGTCGAACGTTGCGTCGTGGATGAGGAGATCGGCGCCCCGGACCATATCCTTGATGTCGGGCAGGCGATGGATCGGCCGGGTGTCTCCGGTGTAGACGATCTTCCTCCCGGGGCGGGGTTCTCCCATCACGTCACGGGGGTGGATATCGGTCTCGACACCCTCATGAACGATGCGGATCACCTCCCCGCGCTGGAGACGCCCGAAGAGCGGACCCGGGGGGATGCCGAGCGCCACAGCCCGGTCGCGGTTGAACCGGCCCGGCCGTTCGTCCTCTTCCAGGACGTACCCGAGCGCCGGGGTGCCGTGGAATGTGGCAAACGCACGGACGGTATAGCCATCGAAGGGCACGACCGAGCCATGTTCGAGGGCATGCCCGGTGACGGAAAAGCCCCGTGCATGCCGGCTGATCCTCTGCACGATATCGACGAGCTCATCGACCCAGGGGGGGCCGTAGATCGGGAGGGGGTCGGTCCGTCCCATGAACGCGAGTGTCTCGACAAGCCCGAAGATGCCGAGGAAGTGATCGGCATGCCAGTGGGTGACGAAGATGGCATTCACAGTGAAACCCGTCCGGGCACGCATCATCTGCTGCTGGGTGCCCTCCCCGCAGTCAAAGAGCAGGGTGTCGGCGCCCCGGCGGATCAGGATGGAGGGGGGGTTTCGTTGCGGCGACGGGAGGGCGCCTGCTGTGCCGAGGAAGTGGATGTGCAGGGTCTCTCCGGCTATACGAACCACTTCCTGAACGCTGCAAGACTTCGTTTCGCCTCCTCAAGCGTCCGCCCCTCGATAACGGCCACGCCGCCGGAGTAGTCGCGGGCGATCACCGACCCGACCTTCTTCCAATCGATAGCCCCATCCCCGAGCGCCAGATGTTCATCCGACTGCCCGTGGTTGTCGTGGATGTGCAGGTGGTTGACCTCCTTGATGTACTTGAGGAACGCATCGACAAGGCCATTCGTGTTTGCGTGCCCCACATCAAGGGTGATCCCGATCCCGGGTATCCCTTCGGTGAGGCCGAGGATCTCCTCGGGGTAGCGGCAAAGGAAATCTTTGATGCTGATCATATTCTCGACACATGCGAGGACACCGTGGTCCTCCGCGTACCTCCCGATCTCGACGAGAGCGGTCTTCTGCATCTCCCAGACCTTCTCGGGGACGAGCTTTCCTACCGGGGATACAAACCCGGGGTGGACCGTCACCCGGTCCGTCAGGTCGGCCGCGTGGTGAATGCATGAGCAGATCTGGCGTATGGACTCGCGCCATATGGGATAGTTGAGCGATGCGAGGTTTAAGTCGCTGTAAGGCGCGTGGACGGTCGCGAGGAGTCCGGTGCTCTCGAGGTTCTCCCGGATCGCGGCAAAGTTATCGGGGTTATCCAGGCGGTAGTTCCCGTCGGCGACGATCTCCCACCCGGTATATCCCATCTCCTCAATGCCAAAGACCCAGTCC
>JAAZID010000131.1 GCA_012510295.1 Methanomicrobiales archaeon
GCCGGCATCGATATCATGAGCGCGAACCTCAAGAAACCGACGATGGATGACGTCTTCGTCCACTACACCGGCAGGGAACTGCGCGATACGGGAGCGTGAGGAGATCGGATGGCATGGGAGTTTCTTACCGTCTACTGGCGGGAGATGATAAGGTTTGTCAGGTTCAGGACACAGCTCCTCTCGTCGCTCCTGCAACCGGCGCTCTGGATGGGGTTCTTCGGTGTCGCTATGTCAGCAAACTTCAACCGGTTCACCGCCGGGATCCCCGTCCCGCCGGGCACAGTCCCGGTCGACTACCTCACGTTCATGGCCGCCGGTATGATCGCGATGACGACCCTCTTTACGAGCCTCTTTGGCGGTATGAGTCTTCTCTTCGACAAGAACTGGGGGCTGATGCGGGAGATGCTCGCAAGCCCCATGCCCCGAACCCACATCATGTTGGGGGTCAGCCTCTCGGGGATAACGAAGTCGTTCATCCAGGTCGTGATCATCATGGTGTTCGGCCTCATCCTCGGGGTCGAGTTCTTCCCCGGGTTCTCGCCGGCCCGGATCGCCATATCGATCCTCGGCATACTCGTCTTTGTCGGGGTTTTTTCGCTCGGGTTCCTCCTCTTCTCCTCAAACATATCGATGCGTCTCGAGAGCCCTGAGGGACTCCAGGGGATCATCACCCTCCTCACGATGCCGCTCTTCTTCGTCTCTAACGCCCTCTACCCGATCCAGGCCTTCCCTCCGCTCCTGCAGACCCTCTCGGCATACAACCCCCTGACCCACCTGGTCAACGGTATCCGTTACTTCGCCCTCGGGAGCGAGTTCTTCGCTGTCGGTGCGGAGTACGCCTACACCCCGACCGATATCCTCCTCTCGTTCTCCTACCTCCTGGTCTTCGCGGCGGTGATGTACGTACTCGCCCGGCGGGCGTTCCAGAAGGCGGTGGTGACGTAACACCTCACCCGGCCGGAGTGCGATCAGGAACCGGTCCGTAACCTTTTACCCGCTCCGGACCAACCTCTCGTATATCCGCCATGACGCATCTTCTGTCCTTCACCGCCGGAAGGGTATCCTGTGCCCTCCCTCTTGCCGCCGTCCGGCAGGTCGTCAATATGGTAGAGCTCCAGGCCCCTGCCGGAGAGCACCCGGGGGAGGTGGGGACCATGAACCTGCACGGCAGGACCATCCCGGTCTACTCGCTCCGGAGACTGCTCGGTCTCCCCGATCGCCCGCCGCGCTCCGCCGATCTCCTCATCATCGCTCATGCGGGCACGGACTGCGTGGCCCTCCAGGTGGATGCCGTGAAGGGGGTTTGGGCGGACACGATCTCCCCTCCATCCGGGATAGACTCCTCCTCGCCTCCCGGCGCGATCCTGACCGAAGAAGAGGAGTTCCTCATATATGACCTCCCCCTGTTCCTTGCGGCGGGACGAAGCGTACCGCTCCCCCTTCCCCCGGGCACGGCCGGAGAAGATGAGCCCCCTCGCGACCCGGAGAAGGAGAGCGCGATCCTCGCCGACCGGGCCAGGGTGTTTTCACAGCAGAAGGAAGAACCGCGCGAGACCACATCTCCTGAGCTCCTCACGTTCCAGCTTGCCGATCAGGAATATGCCATCAGGATGCAGTACATCCGGGAGGTCTTCATCATCCGCGAGATCACCCCCGTTCCCGGAGCTCCCGGTTTCATCGCCGGTATCGGCGCCATCAGGGGAGAGATCATATCCATCGTCGATCTCCGCACACTCTTCTCCATACCGAGGCACGGTCTGACAGACCTCAACCGGGTCATCGTTCTCTCCGATGGAGAGGTGACCTTCGGGATCCTCGCTGATTACATAACGGGTATCGGTATCCGGCCGACCGATCACCTCACCCCTGTAGAACCAGATATGACGCCCATCGATCGGCGATACCTGATAGGGGTTACGGGTGGGTCGGTGATCGTCCTCGATGCCGCAGCGATCCTTGCTGATCCGGGGATGGTGATAGACGAGACCAGAAAGTAACCCTCTATAATTCAGCCATTAAGTCAAAAATCCACCTGGAACCGCCTTCCCTCTGATGGATCATTATTTATCCCCAGGTGTGCATCAATCTAGTAGTCACAAGAGCGAGTGGAACGGAGGCAAGCCATGTTCACATTTTTTTCAGATATGAAGGTCGGGACGAAGATCCTTGTCATATGCCTGTTTCTGGCGATCATCCCGACGCTTATGCTCGGCATAGTGGCGTATACCAGTTCGAGCGGCGTTATCAACGAGCAGATTGAGACGCTGCTTGAGACACAGGTACACGACGCGAAGGGATGGACCAACGACGTCTACAAACTCACGCGCAACAAGGTGAACAGCGACCTCAACGTTCTCCGGGAGAACTTCTACGCCCGGGGCACCCCTGAGGTCATCGGCGGGAAACTCACACTCGTGGGTGCCGGCGGCGATCCATACGTCATCAACGATAACTTCGAGATCGTCGACCAGGTGCAGTCCCTCGTCGGCGGGGCGGCGACCGTCTTTCAGGTGCATGACAACAACGCCATCCGGATCTCCACAAACGTCATCGGGACCGACGGGCGGAGGGCGGTCGGAACCGAGCTGACCCAGAATGTCTACGACGTCGTGGTGAGTCAGGGAGAGACCTACTACGGGAGCAGAGATCTCTTCGGTAAGCGTTACGTCACCGCGTACGAACCGATAAAAGACAGTAACGGGAGGATCGTCGGGGTTCTCTTCGTCGGGACGGAGGAGGAAGAGACCCTCGACGTCTTAAAGACGAGCCTTCAGGAGACGGTCATCGGGAGAAACGGCTACATGTTCGTCATCGACAGCAACGGCCAGGTGCTCGTGCACCCCACCCTCGAAGGAGAGAACTGGGCCGGCGAGGCCTTCGCCCGGGAGATACTCCAGAAGAAGGTCGGGATCATCCGCCACCAGGTCGACGGAACGGATATGATCGACGCCTACACCTACTATGAACCGCTCGACTGGCATATCGTCTCGCGTGCCGAACTCTCCGACTTCACCGGACCGATCGATACCATCCGAAACACGATCATCGTCGTCGTCCTCGCATCCATCGCCATCGGTGTCGCCATAGCCATCCTCTTCGGCCGCTCGATATCCGACCCCCTGCAGCAGGTCGTGCTGATGTTAAAGGAACTTCGCAACGGAAACCTCTCCGCCCGGCTTAACATCCGGCGGCAGGACGAGATCGGGGTTATGGCAAAGACCATGGACGAGTTCGCCGGCGATCTCCAGACGAACGTCGTTGGGAACTTAAAAAAGATAGCACTCGGCGAGTACGTCAGGGAGTTCCCGATCATCGATGAGGGCGATGAGATACGCCCCGCACTCGCGTTGATGGTCCAGTCCCTCGACCACCTCCACAAAGAGACGCTCAAACTCACAGACGCCGCCCGGGCCGGCGACCTCTCCATCCGCGGGGACGAAAAAGCGTTCCGCGGCGGGTACCGGATGATCATCGCCGGGTTCAACAAGACCCTTGAGTCGATCACCGAACCGGTGAACGAGGCGATGCGGCTTGCGAGGATCTACGCATCCGGCGACTTCACCGCCCGGTTCGACGAGAATATCCCGGTTGCCGGGGAGTTCGTCGCCTACCGCGACGCGCTCAACACCATCGGGATCGAACTCTCGCGGCTGATGAAACTGATCAGCGAGGAACTCTACGAGGGCGTCTCGGTCCTCTCCCTCGCTTCAAACGAGATCCTGGCGGTCACGACCCAGCTCGCCACGGCGAGTTCTCAGACGGCCGCAACGGTGAACGAGACCTCGGACTCGGTCGAAAGTGTCCGAAAGAAGACAGAACTTGTGAACCAGAAGACGAAGGGCGTCTCC
>JAAZID010000132.1 GCA_012510295.1 Methanomicrobiales archaeon
ACGCGCGGGGCCTATAGCTCAGTTAGGTAGAGCGCCTGGCTTTTAACCAGGTGGTCGGGGGTTCAAATCCCCTTGGGCCCGTTGCCATGGGCGATGTCTATGGTTTTTGAAAAGGTGATGCATCTGATACACAACTCTTTCGTCGGTGAGGTGTAAGCGAGTGGGCACCTCACTTGACGTACTGAAACACGAGATGGTTCCGGACCATCAGATTATGAGCGAAGAAGAGGTGATGGAACTCCTTGAGACGTACCATATCTCTCTTGAGCAGTTGCCAAAAATCTATCACGACGATCCAGCAGTACGAGCTATCGGGGGCGATCTCGGGAATGTCATCCGAACCATTCGCGAAAGTCGCACAGCGGGCAGAGCCGAGGCGTACCGCCTCGTCATAAAGAGACCAAAGAAATAATTTCAGGGCCGGGAGCTGATCCATCTGTTAGATAGAAGCGTTTTGTCGAGAGCATATTTTTCGTGGCAGCATGTAGCGCGCCACCAGTTAGATTCTTATAATTATTTCCTTGCGCATAACCTCCAGAAGGTCGTCGACGAACAGCGCATTATTGAGACCGATATCGAGAGCCGCGGAAAAGGTAAAGAGGCGGTGTGGGTAGAACTGGGCAATATTGAGGTGAAGAAACCCCTCGTTCGTGAGGCGGACGGGTCACAGTCCGAACTCTTCCCGAGCGAGGCGCGCCTCCGCAACCTCACGTACGCAGCACCCATTCAACTTGACATGACGCTCGTCCAGGGCGAAGAGGCACAGGATCCGGTCGTCACCGTCATCGGGCAGCTGCCGGTCATGGTGGGTTCGGCCGCCTGCAACCTCTATAGCATGGACGACGCCGGGCGGACCAGTCACGGTGAAGACCCCCTCGACCCGGGCGGCTACTTCATCGTCAACGGTACGGAGCGGGTGCTGATGACGCTTGAGGATCTCGCCTCAAATAAGATCATGACCGAGTTCACCGAGCGTTATAACGAGCGTATCTACGTTGCCAAGGTCTTCTCACAGTACCGCGGCTACCGCGCGCTCGTCATCGTCGAGCGGAACCGCAAGAATCTGCTTGAGGTCTCGTTCCCCTCGGTCGCCGGACACCTCCGTTTCGTCGACCTGATGCGGGCGCTGGGGCTTCAGGGTGACCATGACATCGTGGCAGCGATATCCACCGACGAAGATATCCTCACGTTCATGATGCAGAATCTGGAGGAGAGCGAATGCGACACCGTCGATGAGGGCATCATGTATGTCGGCAAGAAGCTCGCTCCCAACCAGACCCGCGACTACCAGCGCAAGCGGGCCGAGTTTGTCCTTGATAACTACCTCCTCCCGCACCTGAACTACCTGATGCCGGTCGACCTCAAGGAGGAGGATATCGAATACCGGGGAGCAATCGATAGTGTCCGCCTTGCAAAAGCACACTTCCTCGGTCGTATGGCTGAAGCCTGCTTCGATCTGGTGCTTGAACAGCGCCGGATCGACGACAAGGATCACTACGCGAACAAGCGACTGAAACTCGCTGGTGACCTGATGGAGGATCTCTTCCGGATCTCGCTCAACCGCCTGACCCGGGACGTGAAGTACCAGCTTGAGCGCGCCAGCATGCGCCACCGCGATCTCTCGATCGGCACCGCCGTGCGTGCGGATGTCCTGACCGAACGGCTGCTCCACCCGCTCGCCACCGGCAACTGGGTCGGCGGGCGCACCGGGGTCTCGCAGCTCCTCGACCGGGTGGACCACATGGCGGTACTCTCACACCTCCGTCGCGTGATCTCCCCGCTCTCCCGGTCACAGCCTCACTTCGAGGCGCGTGACCTGCACCCCACCCAGTGGGGCCGGATCTGTCCGAGCGAGACCCCTGAGGGTCCGAACTGTGGGCTGGTGAAGAACTTCGCCCAGATGGTCGAGATCAGCAAGGGGGTCATCGATGAAGAAGCGGTAAAGAAGACACTGTATGAGATGGGCGTCATTGCCCTCCGGAGGGAGACGGCATGAAGCGACAGTCGCGTGTCTTCGTTGACGGGGCCCTCATCGGGCTCGTGGATGACCCTCAGGATCTGGTCTCCCGGATGCGTGAGATGCGCCGGCGCGGCGGACTCTCAACCGAGGTCA
>JAAZID010000133.1 GCA_012510295.1 Methanomicrobiales archaeon
GTAGCAGAATGAAACTCTTAACCCGAAAGACTGCCCACATACAATGACATTCAGCCATGATCACCTTCCTCTCGGCCGGCCCTGGATCCCTCGCGCTCATCAGGGGCTCCCGGCAGATCCTCCATGACGGCGACATCACCGTGGTCGCGAGCACCGCAATGAACTCCCGGGTCTCAGGGAACCACTCTGCGCCTGACATCGATGCCGCCATCTTCCTCTTCGCGGGCATCCTCGATACCGGCCGGTGGTGGGGGATTCGGGGAGATACCTACGCCACCCACAACTACCTCCCGAAGGTGGCGGGGGGCGAGCCTTTCCCGGTCGGAGACCGGGGCCGGGCCGTAGAGATCGCAAGGACAAACCTCCTCCGGCAAGGGCTGACCCTTACGGAATCGGTGCAGGCGCAGTGCCGGGCGCTGAGCGTCGGGGCGACCATCCTCCCGGTGACCGACGCTGAGGCCGGGGCACTCGTCGATACCGGGACCGAGCGCCTGCCGCTCTTTGAGTACTGGACGAGTGCCGCGGCCGATACCGAGGTGCGTGAGCTCATCCCGGCCAGCGCTACGCCACCGGCGGTAACCGATGCGGTCAGGGCGGTGATCGAAGCGAGCGATGCCGTCATAATCGGGCCTGATAACCCCGCCCGGGGTATCCTCTCCATACTCGACTGCGCCGGCATGCGCGACCTCCTCCGCGATCAGTTCGTCGTCGCGGTCTCGCCGTTCAGCGGTGACGTCGCGCCGGACCCAAAGGATGCCGCGCTCATATACGCCATCGGCGAGAGGCCGACCTCACACGCGATCTTCCGGCTCTACGGGGATATCGTGGATGTATTTGTCCAGGATCTCCACGATCCGGATGAGATCGAAGGATCGCTCCGCCTCGAGACCCGCCTCCTGCACGACCGGCAGGCGGAATCGCTCGCCTGGGATATTATGGCAGTCATACGCCACGCTGTTTCATGAGATAGAGTGGACCCGGCGCCGGACCAGATTGGCAAAATTCATATAGGTATCCCTGACACGCTAAATATTCATGATTACCTTCCTCTCGGGCGGCACCGGCACGCCCAAACTCCTCCGTGGCATGCTGGAACTGCTGGAGGAACAGGAGATCACGGTCATCGTCAACACGGCTGAGGATATCTGGCTCTCCGGCAACCACCTCTCCCCCGATATCGATACCGTCATGTACCTCCTTGCGGGTATCCTCGATACCAACCGGTGGTGGGGGATACGCGATGACACCTACATCACCCACGACCTCCTGGCAAGCCTCGGTATCGAGGAGTTCATAACCATGGGTGACCGGGACCGGGCGGTCAACATCGCGAGAGGGGAGATGCTCAGGGGCGGGATACGCCTCACCGAAGCGACGAGGGCGATATGTGAGCGACTGGGTATCCAGGCGACCGTCCTCCCGATGACCGACTCAGAGGTGACGACCTATGTCCAGACGCCCCAGGGGGAGATACACTTCCAGGAGTACTGGGTGAAGCACCGGGGCGCTCTTCCGATCGAGGGCGTGGTCCGGCATTCACAGGAACCGCCGGTCGCGACACCCGAAGTGATCGAGGCCATCGATGCGAGCGATGCCGTGGTGATCGGACCGAGCAACCCGGTCACGAGCATATCGCCGATCCTTGAGTGTGCCGGGATGCGGGAAGCACTCCGCCGGCACCGGTGCGTCATCGCGGTCAGCCCCTTCATAGGCGATGCACCGATCAGCGGACCGGCAGCGGCCCTGATGCGGGCATCCGGGAGAGAACCCTCATCGGCCGGAACTTACGGTCTCTACGAGGACTTCGTGGATGTCTTCATCCAGGATACCCGGGATCCGGTCGAGATCGATGGAGCGCTCCGCCTAGATACCCTCATGGTCTACCGGGGAAAGAGCCTGGACCTGGCTAAGAGCATCGTGACGTTGATCTACGGCTACTGAGTGCACCGGACCGGTGCTCGTGAGTGAA
>JAAZID010000134.1 GCA_012510295.1 Methanomicrobiales archaeon
CGGCGTAGCAGGGGACGAGATCGATATCGAGCGAGTTGATCGTCGCGTTGATGTAGGGGTGTTCCGCGTACTTCTCGCGCCAGGTCGCGCCGAACTCCTCTGCGATCCGGCGTGCCAGGGACAATCCCTTCTCCTGCAGGTCCTCCCGCGAGAGGGAGGGATCGAAGAGCATGAAGACATCGAGGTCCCGGTCGCCCCGGACGAATGTATCGCGGGCGACCGACCCGACCATCATCGCCTCCGCCATACCGGACTGTTCCACCGCCTCGATCAGGCGCCTTCCAACCGTCCTGATATATGCCCGCTCCTCCGGCGTGGGGCGGATCCGCCTGAGCACCTCCTCTTCACAGGGGCACCGGGTCAAAGCGCTACCTCCGCGAGGTCCTCGTAGATCGCCCCCCGGGGCGTAAGCGTGCTCTTCTTGAGTTTGATACTCTCCACCCGGAACCTCCCGAGCGGTTCGCGGGGCATACATGCTACCTGCCGGAGAAGCGAGGGGTGGAACTCCTTCACCCGGGCAAGCGTTACGTGGGGTCGGAAGGGACGGCGCTCACGGGGGAACCCGAGCGGCTCGAGGAGGTCGTCCACCTGCCGGGCGAGGGCGGCGCTCTCCCCGGCGTCGGTGACATCGCACCAGACCACCCGCGGCCTCCGTGGGGGGTTGCAGACCGCGCAACCGATCGTTATTTCGAAGGGCGCGGCCCTGACCGCCCGGAGCGCCTCGATGACCGCCTCGATCGTTTCGGGTGCGACCTCCCCGAGGAACTTCACCGTGATGTGAAGGTTTCCCGGGTCGACGATCGAGAGGCGACCACCGGACTCCGCCAGGGTCGCCCGGGACTCGCGAGCCCGTTCGCGGATCTCTTCGGGCAGATCGATTGCAACAAACGTCCTGACCATGGTATTGTACCTATCGTGCCTCACCCTACAAAAGGTGATTGACGGGTGGGGGCCGGCGCCGGGTTCCGGTAGCTGCATGCCCTATAATAAAAACCCGCAGGCCCCATATCAGAGCAGATATATCAGACCAACACAAAACCATAACGACCAAATCCGGGGGTATGACTATTTCCGATACAGCGCAATTCATCGTATATACACTAGAATTCTGCCCAAACTGTGAGATCTTAAAAGAGTTCCTGGCCTCCAGGGGAGCGTCCTACACCGAGTGCGACATGACGTCCATCGAAGCGCTGACAGAACTCCGTATGAACGGCGTATTCGTTCAGGAAGCGCCGGTGCTCCAGAAAGATGACGCCTTCTATACATCCGGCGATCTCTTTCCCGGCGGCGCGTTCCAGGAAGACTTTGTCGGCGACCTGATCGCGGAGGCATAAGGTTGGTCCGCAAGTCGACGCAGACGACCATATTTGGGGAGTTCGTCCCCGTCCTCCCCAAAGTCCGGACATCACGGGGCTACCTCCTCGACTGGGACAGGAACCGGATCGTCCGGCAGATCCTTGAGGAGACCCGTCTGGTCGAGGTCTTCTACGGCTACGAGGGTGCCGATGAGGAGATTGCGAAGGATATCGCACGAAGGGTCGAGAAGAAGATCCAGATGCTCGGCCTCCAGTCGCTCTCCGGGCCGCTGATCCGCGAGATCGTCAACATGACGCTCCTTGAACGCGGGCTTACCTCCTACAGAAACGTCTGCACCCGGGTGGGAACCCCGGTCTTTGATGCACACCTCATCGACGTCGGACGGGGGTTTGAGGCGCGGGATAACGCCAACCTCCAGGAGAACGCCGAGACGTCGCACAAGAAGAAGGCCGACAAGATCAGTAAGGAGCAGTACCTCCTGCAGCTCCCCCCTGACCTCGCGGACCACCACCTCCGCGGCGACCTCCACATCCACGACCTGGAATATTTCGGGACGAGACCGTTTTGTATCGACGGGAGCACGGCCATACCGGTGATGGAGAGTGGGCGCATCAGGAGCATCCTCCCGGCGGAAATCCCCTTCTCCGGCGATGAGTGGCGCCCTGAGGATCTCTCCGCGCTCACACCGGGTGGCTGGAGACGGGTGAGCAAGGTGACCCGCCGGCGGGTGAGTCCGGGCGAGATGCTCCGGATCCGGACGTTGAGCGGGCGATCGCTCTCGGTCACCGGCGAGCACCGTATACCGGTAAAGACCGATGACGGCATGGTCATCCGCCGTGCCGATGAGGTGCGCGCAGGGGATACGCTGTACGGGATCCCAAAGACCGATGTCATCCGAGGAGAGGTGATAGAGGCGATCGACCTCGTCCGGGAACTCGCTACATCGGTTCCGGCCCACCTCCTCAAGAACGTCTACGCCCGGGGTGCCGGCGATATCTTTGCAGGCGTGGTGCGAACCGGGAAGGCCTCCTCATACACCGATATATCCCGGGCGCTCGGAGTCGAGCACCAGGAACCGTGGTACACCGACGGGATCATGCCGATCGCCCATTTCGCCGCCCTCTCCCACCGTTACGGCATCGAAGATTACGGGCGGGTCACCATCGGTGCTACTGGAAGCGGGGATGAGCTGCCGGCGATCCTCACGCTTACACCGGAACTCATCAGGCTTCTCGGGTTCTTCACCGCCGAAGGAAGCTACAACGTATCGCCTGAGGTCGGGCAGTACAACCTGGCGGCGATCGCCGGGATCGCACGGGCTCCCGCAGTCCAGGCGGCGGCAACACTCACCGGCGGGAGTCCCGACACTGCGACCATCTACGAGGTTGAGGCAGAGCGCAGCCGGGCCATAGAGGTCACCCCCGGCGGAGAGCTCAACCACCTCCTCTTCCGCTACGTCTTCGGCATCCCGGAGGGGGCGGCAGGAAAACGCCTCCCGGGAATAGTATACCACGTAAGCGATCTCCTCCTCCACGAGTTCCTCTCGGCCCTCTTCACCGGGGATGGTTCTGTGGATTACCACCCCGGGATGTCGGACTGCACCGTCAGCTATACCACCACCTCCCCGGCGCTCCGGCAGGAACTCTCACTCCTGCTCGCCACGCTCGGGATCACCCCTCAGATCGTCGAGATCTGCGATGAAGACCAGCCGACGCTCTACCGGATCCAGTTCACCGGCCGGGAGATGATCGAGACATTCGCCCGGTACGCTACATTCTTTGACAACCGGCAGGACCATATCGACGGCTTCCTCTCTGCGGTAAAGGAGGGAGAGAGGCAGGAGCAAAACGAGACCGTCGTCGGGGTCTCGCCGGCGGAGTCTACCGGCGAGTACGTCTACGACCTCTTCCTCGTCGGCGACGGAACCGAGGAGAGCCATACGTTCTATGCCTCCGACGGCCTGCTCATCCACAACTGCCAGGACTGGGACCTCCGGTACTTCTTCTACTACGGCCTGATGCCCGACGGCAACGGGACGAAGGCGTCGGTCGCCGGCCCGGCAAAGAGGGCCGAGGTCGCAGTGCTCCATGCGGTCAAGGCGCTCGGGTCGGCCCAGACGAACTTCGCCGGCGGCCAGGGTTACTACAACTTCCTGACGTTCATGGCCCCGTTCCTGGAGGGGATGGAGTACGAGGAGGTCAAGCAGCTGATGCAGATGTTC
>JAAZID010000024.1 GCA_012510295.1 Methanomicrobiales archaeon
CCATGCCGTTGCCAGGAAGCGGCATGCGGATGCGGTGCGGGAGCGTGGATTCCTGATGACCGGGATATGGGGGGAGGGCACATATCACTTCAGCTGTTCCGGGGATCTGCCGGATACGTGGCGGGATGCCGACTACTACATCATAACCGCAAAGTCCACCGATACGGAGACGGTCTGCCGGCAGTTTGCCGGTGCTATCAGGGGGTGTGAGGTGGTGAGCCTCCAGAACGGCATCGGGAACGAGGAGATTATCGGCAGGTTCACCGACCGGGTCATCGGCGGTATGATCATCACCGGGTTTGAGTGGCGGGGCGATGCGTCAGTCCATGTCTCAGTGGAGGCAGCGCCCACGAGGCTTGGGCGGTTCCCGTCCGGCATGGACGGTGCTGTCGGACGCCTCGCAGACCTCATCGGCGAGGCCGGGATCCGGGTTGAAGCGACCGATGGGATCAGGAGCGACCTCTGGTCAAAGACCCTCTACAACTCCGCGCTAAACCCTCTCGGCGCTCTCGCAGGTGTCCCGTATGGTGCGCTCACCGATCCGCACGCCTGGGCGATCGTCACCGCGATCGTCAGGGAGGCCTACCGGGTGGTGGAGGCCGAGGGCGTCGCCCTCCCCTGGGAGACAGCGGACGCATACCTCGAGTATCTCAGGACCGCTCAGCTCCCGGCGACGGCCGCCCACCACTCGTCGATGCTCCAGGATCTCACCCTGGGTCGGAGGACCGAGATCGATTTTCTGAATGGCGCTGTGGTCGACCTCGGGCGGCGACATGGCATCGATGTGCCCTATAACACCTGTATTACTGAACTGATCCGTTTTCGAGAGCAAGTCTGAGGATAGGGGAGAAGTATGCGGTCAGCGATTGTTCTGGTCGGGGGAGATGCACGGCGTGCCGGTGGAAGGGAGAAGTATTTCTTCACGCTCCAGGGTAAGACCTTCATCGATCGTCTCATCAGTACCCTGAGGGAGGTGGTGGATGAGATCGTGGTGGTCGCGCGGGATCCCGAACAGTGCGAGCGGTTCTGCCATCTCGGGGATATCCTGTGTATAGCGGATGTCCGGAGGGGGATTGGACCCATCGGTGGCCTGCATGCAGGAGCGCTTGCGGTGCATGGCGAGCATGTCTTTGTTGCCGCCTGCGATATGCCCTGTATCAGCCCGGCAGTAGTGAAACTGCTCTTTGATGCTATCGGGGACTACGACGCTGCCATACCCTGCTGGAACGCCGATATGCTCGAACCACTCCACGCGGCATACCGGACGAGCGCACTGCTCAGCTACCTGGAGGAGCATGACTCGCTATCGCTCCGCACGATGATATGGAATATTAACACCCGGTATGTGAGCATTGAGGAGATCAGGAGGATCGACCCGGATCTGCTGACATTTACAAACATCAACAAGCTGGAAGACCTCAAGACGATAGATCCTTCGACAGAGTATGGTCAGGGTGATCTCTGCGGTTCCGGGCAGGGATCCCTGTAGAGTCGGGCAGAGATCTGCTGCTCCACCGGACCCAGACGGCTGGAGGTCTCAGCCTCGACCCTGTCATACCCGGTCTCGGTCCCGGAAGACCCCTACATATCATCTGAGGAAGCAGGCCGTTTGCGCATGTCCAAAATATATAAATAGTCCATCTGAGTAGTCTGGACCCGATGTCATCGGGGGAGATGTCTTCAATAAATTTCTGCGTGAGGAGAGGCGCTGATTCCAGGGCGGTGCGAACAGCACAATCCGGGCACGGGGATCGTGGTCGATATACACCACTCCTTCTGATCTTCCTTCTGATACCTGCCCTGTGCGGGTTCGCCTCAGCTACGGAAGAGATGTATGCCCCTCTCTGGGATGTAGGGGCTAATGGCGCCGTCAGCTCCGTTGCCATCTCGCAGGACGGCACCGCGATCGTTGCCGGTGCGGGCTCGACGGTCTACCTCCTCGACCGGGATGGAGACATGCTCTGGAGAACTACAGTCGGTTCCAGGGTAAACGGCGTCGGCATATCGCCCGAAGGGTCGCATGTCGGTGTCGCTGCCGATAAGCTCTATCTCTTTGACATTGCCGGGGATCTGCTCTGGACTGAGAAGACGACGTTTGTCTACCGTAGCGTAGACCTCTCGTCCGATCTCTCATCTGACCTTCCCTCCAGGGCCATGTACATCGCCACCGGGTGTGACAACGGCGCGATATACATCTTCAACCCTGATAAAGAGAGATTCTGGGATTACGATATGGGAACCCGTAGTTACGATATCGCCATATCCAGGAACGGGCTTGTCATCGCGGCAGGGTGCGATGACCAGGGAGTCTACTACCTCAACAGCAGGGAGGGGGAGTCCTGGAGTTACGGGACCGGGAAGCGCGTGAAGGGCATCGCCCTCACCCCTGACGGCCGGTTCGTGGCTGCGGGATCGGATGACCGGTGCGTCTACCTCTCCACGGGAGCGGGTGAACATCTCTGGAAGTATCCGACTGGAGACCCGGTCCTCTCGACAGCGTTGACGGAGGAGGCACGAGAGGTCTTTGCCGCTTCGGGCAGGTCGGTGCTTGTTCTCGATCGCTCAGGGGCTGAGATCCAGACGATCCCCTTCAATGATCGCGTGGAATCGATCGCGGTAACCCCCGACGGTTCATTCCTCGTGATCGGGGGTGGCGACCAATCTATCTACCTCTTCACACGGGATAAATCTCTGCTCGCCAGTGAGAGCAGGGAAACCCCGGCGGATGAGGCCGCACCCCGGGAGAGCGCGACCACTCCTGCGGCCGGCAACGCCAGTGCGGTGGCTGAGGTGACCCTTCCACCCCCCGCCGAGGAGACCTCAATCTTTTCGAAGATGCTCGGATGGTTGGAGAACATCTTCTCCCTCCTCTTCAGGCCACAGGAGGACTTCATCGCCTGACGATCCGCTGAATAGTGGGAGAGGAGCGCACGATCAGCGCTGGGTGAGGAGGATTTTGCGCAAAAATACCGCGCACCGGCCCTATCAGACCTTGTGCCTCCGGCCCTATCAGACCCTGTGCCTCCGGCCGCTCGCGTCACGCGCGTAGTGCCCGAACTCACTGTTGAGCAG